>JANXRI010000226.1 GCA_025353085.1 Betaproteobacteria bacterium | reverse complement strand
CAGCAGCGCGATGATGCGCTTGATGTCGGGCATAAAGCCCATGTCGAGCATACGGTCGGCCTCATCGAGCACGAGGATTTCAACCCGGGTCAAGTTAACTGTCTTTTGTTGTACGTGATCGAGAAGCCGGCCCGGCGTCGCGACCAGGATTTCTATTCCTTCGCGGAGCGCCTTAATCTGCGGATTGATGTCGACGCCCCCATAAACGACGGTGGAGCGCAGGGACAAATATTTCCCGTAGTTGCGCACACTCTCCTCAACCTGGGCCGCAAGTTCGCGGGTCGGCGTCAAAATCAACGCGCGTATCGAGTGCCTCGCCGGCGAAGGGCTGGTATTTTGATGCGGCGCCAGCATTTGCAGGATTGGCAGCGCAAAGCCAGCAGTTTTGCCGGTGCCTGTTTGCGCGCAACCCATGATGTCGTGATGCGCGAGGACCGGTGGAATAGCTTTTAACTGGATAGGGGACGGCTCTGTGTAACCTTCATCTGCGATGGCACGCAGCAACTCCGGCAATAAGCCGAGGGACTCAAACGACATTAGTTAAAACTCCTGGATTCCACCGGCCACAGTGCGAAGCTAAACGCTGGAGGCCACCGCGGCGGCTCGGGCTGGTGTTATTAATGCGAGTCATGCAACTATAAAGAGCGCTTAAGGTGTTACTAAGCGCTTGTTTTGTAATTATAAGCTTGTCGGGTGAAAATCGCCAGCCCGGGTCGTTGCGCACTGGGGGTGATGCCTGTTTAACGGGTGCATATCATCCGCGCCATGCAGGCTTTGTCGACAGCGCATGAACGCATCGTGACATCGCCCTCGGCAGGTGAAAATAAAGCGTGTTCAAGTAGTTGAGCTTTCAAAAGCCACGGGAAAATCGAAAAATCTGGTAGATTATCAGGGCCGGACAGATTGCTTTGCTGGAGTTAAATCGATTAACCACGTTTCAGGCATGATTTATTCCGATCACATTATCTCAGCGCCTAAACCGGGCGTCTTCCCGCTGATTCTGACGCTGGACGCCAACGGCATTCCTCATCGCTGGATAACATGGCAACACGCATGTTTTTATTATGCGAAGGACCAGATTGCCTGGACCGCCGGCGAACATGCATTTACTGTTCGCGGCGGCTATAACCGGGTCTCTGGCGAGCGGTCACAAATCGTTGCAAGCAGCATTGTCGCAATCCGCGGCAAGGCCATGGGGATGCGCGCATTCAGCCAGGTGCCACCCCTGAACAATCGCGAGTTATTTCATCGTGATCGTTACTTGTGTGCGTATTGCGGCAGCATTCTGCAGGCGTCCAAGCTCACGCGTGACCATGTGATTCCGTTTTCACGCCGTGGCCGGGACACCTGGATGAATGTCGTCACGGCCTGCCGGTCATGCAATGAACGCAAAAGCGACCGCACGCCTGAATTGGCGAACATGGAGCTGCTGTACCTGCCCTATGTCCCGAACCGGGCCGAGTATTTAATCCTGACCAATCGCCGGGTACTTGCGGACCAGATGGAATTTCTCGCCCAGCACGTGCCGGCGCAAAGCCGGTTGCATCAGGCCGTGTAGCGCTGTTTGTTGCGGCACCGTCAGCCGCCGCGTTTGCGCAAAGCCATCATCAATCTGGCTGCTTCTTCGGGTGTCTGTTCCGCTTCATCCCTGTCGCGGAAAATTAACCAGAAAATCGCGCCGTTGATCAGTACGAAAAACACTTCGAGATACAGCACGGCTGTCACGATGACGTGGTTTTTCTGCCGCGCAAAAATGAAGTAAAAGCCTTCGAACGTCGGAATCGATGCTTTCGATATCGTGAACACCGACTCAAAAGGCGGAAACAGCAGAATCACAACGAGATTGACAGCTACCAGGATCAGCGTGGCCTTCTGCAGGCTCACGTGGCGGCGCTCACTCGTGCCTTGTCTGTCGCCAAACAGCAGCAGGGCAATTCCGGCATTGATTGCCACGACAAAGAGTTCTAAAAACAGCAGGCTCGAATTGAGAACCATGAACTCGTCGCGCTGCGGATAGAAATAAAAGCCGCCGAAGACCGGTATCTGACTTTTGACCAGCGAATAAGTATCGAACGGCGGAAACAACATGATCAAGATGATGTTTGCCGCTGCAACTGCCAGTGCGATCGCCTGGTTTCTATTCATCCCTGCGCCTCGAGCGTATGCGTCAGGATGTATGCGAACCCTCCGGACATCGCGGCGATTATAAGCGATAGCGTCCGCCCGATCACTTCTTTACAAAGCCGCTTGCGAAGGGGCGGCCGCTAACTGCAGTGCGCAGCGACCGCCTGCAACACATCACCGCTGTCGGGATGCTGAACGAACGCAGCCAGACCGAGGTCTTGCGGTTTCCACCGCCGGTCCAATTCGAAGCGGTGATTTCGGCTTAAGTTGCCATTGTCATCGAGGGCAAGCGGTCCAACAAGCGTGCGAACGACGTAATCGTGTTTCAGGGTCCGTCCTCTATTTTCGCCGGCGCCGACAGCGGTGACGAGATTGTTTTCGTAAAGTGCTAAATAAACGTCGGCGCGCCTGTTCACCGCGTCGGCGCCGACTCGAACGTCCAATGCGCCGACCAGCACGTCGCCGGCGCGGCTGACTTTGAGCCTGATTTCGGCCGGTGCTCTGGACTGATTGATGCCCCTGATCCTGTCGTCAAAATCGTCGGACACGCCGCCTCTTCGATAATCCTGACCATTGAGCAACAGTTGCGGGGTCACGACGAAACTCATGCCGCGCCGTTTGCTGTGCTCGCGTTGCCGCGCGCTGAAGACAGCCTGTGAAAAAGGGTCCGTCCAGCCAAGTTGATTCCAGTAATCGACGTGAAATGCGAGCGTGAGTACACGGTCGACCGTGAATTTTCGCGCCGGTAACCCGCTGACCCACTTATCGGCCGCCGGGCAACTGTCGCAGCCTTCGGACGTATAGAGTTCCAGCATGGCGACCCGGTGTTGCCCGCTGGTAGCCGTGCATTCGGTTGCACCGCTAACGCTCGGTCCTAACAAGACCGCGCAGTTGAATAGCAACAGGGCTGTCGAGGCAAAACTTCGCGGGCTTAATGTGATCATGATGGCGGTTAGTCGCTGTTACGAGGCGCCGCTTACATAGCGCCCGCGTAAATGCCCCGGGAATCTCACTGTGGTAAAATTTCTCTTTTGATTACAAACCCTTGACGTGTCTTCGACCGGGCAATGGTTTGTTTAAACATTGCCAAGTCCAGACTTACATAGCCATTCAACGCATTCCGACGGAACGCTGACGCCCGAGGCACTGGTTGCACGCGCGTCCGCGCGCGGCCTCACCGTTCTGGCGTTGACAGACCATGATGACACGAGCGGCCTCGCGGCGGCGCGCGCTGCCGCCGATCATGTGCAACTCACGCTGATTAACGGCGTAGAAATATCCGCCACATGGCGCGGCCATACGATACATGTGGTCGGACTTGGGATCGATCCCGACAACGCGCAGTTGCAGGCCGGACTGGCCGCGACGCGCGGTGGCCGCCATCGCCGCGCCGCCAAAATTGCCGCGGCGTTAGATGCCTTGGGCATTGGAGGCAGCGCAGCGGGGGTCCGCGAATTCGCCGCCAATGCTGACATGGTCAGCCGCGCGCATTTTGCCCGCTTTCTCGTCAAGCAAGGCGAAGTCAAGGACATGCACAGCGCGTTCAAGCGCTATCTGGGCGCAGGCCTGCCCTGTTTCGTTCCGCATCAATGGGCAAGCCTTGGTCAAGCCGTGAGCTGGATTACTGGCAGCGGCGGTGTCGCGGTGATTGCACATCCAGGCCGATATCCGCTCGGGACTGTTGAAATGCGCGAACTTCTGGGAGAGTTTCGTGATCGGGGCGGCGCGGCGATTGAAGTTGTCACGAGCAGCCACAAGCCACGGCAGTATGCAGTGTTCGCCGCGCATGCAGCCACCTTCGGGCTGGCGGCATCCGCCGGGTCTGATTTCCACTCGCCGACTGAAAGCTATCACGACCTGGGCAGCTTGCCGGCATTGCCGCCGGGCGTTATCCCCGTCTGGCAAATGCTTGGCATCTAAGCGGTACGGCAGTTCCGCCATCAATACCTGACCTCGCATCATGAGCCAATTTTTCAGCATCCATCCGGATAATCCGCAGTTGCGGCTCGTACATCAGGCGGTGCAAATAATTCGCGACGGCGGCCTGCTCGTGATCCCGACCGATTCTTGTTACGCGCTGAGCTGCCATGTGGGCGACAAGGCGGCGATGGAGCGCATTCGGGCGATCCGCGAGGTGGATGCCCGTCATCATTTCGGTTTATTGTGCCGCGACATCGCCGAAGCCGCTACTTATGCGCGTATCGATGACCGGCAATTTCGCCTGATCAAGGCGGCAACGCCCGGCAGCTACACGTTTATTTTGCGGGCAACGCGTGAAGTGCCGCGCCGCCTGTTGCATCCGCGGCGCAAAACGATCGGGGTGCGTATTCCAGCCCATCGCATCGTGCAGGCGCTGCTCGCGGAATTGGGCGAACCCTTATTGTCTTCGACGTTAATTTTGCCCGACAGCGATGAGCCGCTGAATGACCCCGCGCAGATTCGCGACCGGCTCGAGAAGCGCGTTGATTTGATTCTCGACGGCGGCCATTGCGGCGTTAAACCCACCACCGTGGTTGATTTGACCGAGGCGGTGCCGGTGATAACTCGCCAGGGCAGAGGCGCTGCGAGCGTTTTTGGAGAAGCCGTTGGAGCATAGAGTCACTAACATGACGAAACACGTGTGCGTTGCAACCAGAATTGGTGAGGGCAAGGCGCCCGGTGAAGGCAATAGTCATTCTATTGCCAAGACGAGCAACGCAGCCATCGCCGATTCTGGCGGCAACCCTTCGGGCTGGCACGAGTTTTGGCCTGTAGCTCCCGGATCTCGGCGAAAGGATTTTGCTTTTGGGGCGGAGACGGGAGTCGTGCGGCGCATCGCGATCACGGGAGCCACGTCACCGTTCCCGCAAACGGGCCTGCGGCTAACGAGTCACGGCGCCGCGTTGTCGAAAGGTCCCTTGCTTAGAATGGCTAAGCCGCAGGACTTTCTTCTAGCCCTGAGCCAAAATTGTGACAGCGCATCGCGCGTTTCATCATGTTAGTGACTCTTACCGTCATACAAAAAATTGCGGTGTTCGCCTTGCCGGTTTTATTCGCGATTACGCTGCATGAGGCGGCGCATGGTTACGTCGCAAAACATTTTGGCGATCTCACTGCCTATGCGGCTGGCCGCGTGAGTCTTAACCCGCTACGCCATATCGATTGGGTCGGCACGATTATCGTGCCGCTCGTGAGCTTGCTGGTGGCCGATATCTTGTTTGGATGGGCGAAACCGGTGCCGGTCAATTTTTCGAATCTACGCAGGCCCAAGCAGGACATGTTGTGGGTGGCGGCGGCGGGGCCGTTAAGCAATCTCGTGATGGCGCTCGGCTGGGCGGTCGCCTACAAGGTGGGAGTCGGGCTCGTGCCGGCCAATCCCGCGCTCGCGTGGCTCGTATTTGTCGGTGCGTGCGGTATCTTCGTCAACGTAATCTTCATGGTTTTAAACCTGCTGCCGTTACCACCGCTCGACGGCGGGCGCATCGTGGTGAGCCTGTTGCCGCAGCGCCTCGCATGGCGGTTTGCGAAAATAGAACCATATGGATTTGTCATATTGATGGCACTGTTGTTAACCAAGGTGCTCGGTTATATCCTGTGGCCGTTGATTTCGATTTCGATTTCGGGAATCGGTGCGCTGTTTCACATTGCGCCGGCTGAACTCTTTTATCTGCTGCGTTCCCTGTAGGCGTTATGAAAGTCAGACATGTTTGTTGATCGCGTTATCTCCGGCATGCGCCCGACCGGCGCCTTGCATCTGGGCCACTATCACGGCGTGCTGAAAAACTGGGTCAAGCTACAGCATGAATTCGAGTGCCTGTTTTTTGTCGCCGACTGGCATGCGTTGACCACGCATTACGACACGCCGGACATCATCGAGAAAAACACCTGGGACATGGCGATCGACTGGCTGGCTGCCGGCGTCGATCCGTCGCAGGCGACAATTTTTATCCAGTCGCGCGTGCCCCAACATGCGGAGCTTCATTTGCTGTTGTCGATGATTACGCCGCTCGGCTGGCTGGAGCGTGTCCCTACGTACAAAGACCAGCAGGAAAAACTGACCGACAAGGATTTATCGACCTACGGCTTTCTCGGTTATCCGCTGCTGCAAAGCGCCGATATTCTGATTTATCGCGCCAACCGCGTGCCGGTCGGCGAAGACCAGGTGCCGCATATCGAGTTCACGCGTGAAATCGCGCGGCGGTTCAATCATGTGTATGGCCGCGAACCGGGTTTCGAGCAAAAAGCCGAGGCGGCAATCAAGAAACTCGGCGCCAAGCGTGCCCGGCTTTATCGCGAACACCGCACCAGGTATCTGGAGCAGGGGGATGCGCAGGCGCTCGAGGGCGCGCGTGAGCTGCTCGACAAGGCGCAGAACCTGGCCCTTGGCGACCGCGAGCGGTTGTTCGGCTACGTAGAAGGCGGCGGCAAGGTGATCCTTACGGAACCGCAGGCTTTGCTGACCGCAGCGTCGAAGATGCCCGGCACCGACGGCCAAAAGATGTCGAAGTCGTACGACAACATGATCGGCCTGCGCGAAGAACCCGACGTCATCACGAAAAAAATTCGCACAATGCCGACCGATCCGGCCCGCGTTAAGCGCACGGATCCCGGTGAGCCGGAAAAGTGCCCGGTGTGGCAATTGCATCTGGTGTATTCGGACGAGCCGCTTAAAAAATGGGTGCAGGAGGGTTGCCGCAGCGCCGGCATCGGCTGCCTTGAGTGCAAGCAACCGGTCATCGATGCAGTGCTCGCCGAGTTAAAACCCATGCGCGAGCGCGCGGAGCGTTATCAGGAAGACCCGACACTCGTCAGAAGCATCATTGCCGACGGCGGTGAAAAAGCGCAGAAACTAGCGGAGGAAACCATGCGTGACGTGCGCGAAGTAATGGGACTTCGTTACACCTGATTTGCCGCGCCGGCACGTGCGCCACCTGATCGCCCGCCTGGTCGCGGGGTGGCATCAACCAACATGCATCGCGGTGCGTCGAATTCATAGGTCTCACCGGCAAAGCACGCTAAAATAGCGCATGCCATGCTTCCGCAACGACGTGCGCCAGCGACAACAAGCCAGCGCCAAACCGTCGGGCTAAGCGCAGTCTGCCAACTAACAATTTAAACGCATGATCGAAGCCGCCGAAACCACGCCAGCCGCGCCGCTCGCAACGTACCGCGGCGAGCCTCTGCTCGAACTGCCGCAGGATTTATATATCCCGCCCGATGCGCTCGAGATTTTTCTCGACATGTTCGAGGGACCGCTTGATCTGCTGCTGTATCTGATTCGCAAGCACAACCTCGACGTGCTCGACATTCCGATGGCGCGGCTGACTGCGCAGTATCTCGAGTATGTCGAAATCATGCGCCAGAAAAGCCTCGAACTCGCCGGCGACTATCTCGTCATGGCTGCTGTGTTGATTGAGATCAAGTCGCGCATGTTGCTGCCGCGACCGGCCGCGAGCCCGCAAGATGAACTTGATCCGCGTGCTGAACTCGTGCGCCGCCTGCTTGCCTACGAGCAGATGAAGCGTGCCGCGCACAAGCTCGACCTGCTGCCGCAGGCCGGACGCGATTTCCAGCTCGTCCAGGTCTGGATCGACAAGGCGGTCGCGCAGTCGTTGCCCGGGGTCAATCCGGAGGACTTGCGCCAAGCTTGGCTGTGGCTATTGCAACGCGCAAACGTCAACCAGCACCATCGCGTTACCCGCGATCATCTGTCGGTGCGCGAACATATGAGCGCAATACTTCGGCGGTTACAGGACGTGAAACTCATCGAATTCACCCAGTTGTTCAGTCCCGGCGAGGGCGTGTCCAAGCTGGTCGTAACTTTCCTCGCCATTCTTGAGCTTGCGCGCGAGACCTTAATTGATCTCACCCAACAAGAACCCTACTCACCGATATACGTCAAATCCGCCCATGGACTCACCGTCGTTTGATCTGCAGGAAGTGAAACGCGTGCTTGAAGCCGCGTTGCTCACGAGCGCCGAACCGTTGCAACTGACGGACCTCAAAAAACTGTTCGACGAAGATCTGAGCAACGACGTGTTGCGTAATATTCTGACCGAGCTCGCGGCGGATTGGGACGGGCGCAGCGTCGAACTGATGAACGTTGCCAGCGGCTGGCGGTTTCGCGCGCGTCCCGAATACACCAGGTTTCTCGATCGGCTGAACCCGCAGCGGCCGCCGCGTTATTCGCGCGCGGTCATGGAAACGCTCGCGATCATCGCCTATAAGCAACCGGTCACGCGCGGCGACATCGAAGACATCCGCGGCGTGATCGTATCGAGCAATATTATCAAGGCATTGCAGGCCCGCGGCTGGATCGACGTCGTGGGCAACCGCGAGGTGCCGGGCCGTCCCGAGCTGTTTGCGACGACGCGCCAGTTTCTTGATGATCTTGGGCTGCGCTCGTTGACGGAGTTGCCCGCGCTCGATGACCTGGGTCAACTGATCGATACCGTAACCGACGCTGCGCAAGCCGCCGGCGAACTCACCGCGAGCGACGCGGAAGAGTTGGTCGAGGAAGACGTCGCACACAACGAAGAGCCGGCCGAGGAGCGCGTGAGCCCGACGCTCAATTGATTCGAAAGTCACCCGCGTTGCGCATGCAGGCCTGAATACCGCGACGAGTGCGCTGGATATAAGTGGCGCCGCACAGCGCGCCGCGGTGCTTTACGGTTAATTCGTTATGCGGCGTGCGGATGTCCCGGCGCCTGGGCGCAATGTCAATGCGAGCCCGGCGTAATGATTTGAATGTGGTCGCGGTTCACATTCAAAAATGGCGCGACGAATACTTGGCGACCGACGACTTCCCACACTTCCGCATGGGTGACGGCAATGAAACCGCGTGCTTCGGCCATGTAATCCGTCACGCGTGCGCCTGGCAGCAGTTCGATATTGCCTTTTATCCGGTAAGTGCCCGTCAGGATAGTCACCCGGGTTTTATTTTCTTCGATAGCCATGTCGGCGTTCCTCTCTGGTTTTGGCGCGATGGGTGTTGCATCTCAGCTTCGAGGCGGCAATTGAAAGGCTGTGCGCCCGTAACTTTTAATTAGCGCCATTTTGCACCGGTTGCGCGTGTGCTTCAACATCATCCCTGCGTAAACCGGCAGAACAACTCAGTTCAAATCGATTGCGTATTTCTTCAGTTCACCGAGCGGATGATATTCGAGCATCGATTCATGCGTCGCGGCCAGTACGAGCTGCGGAGCCGCGCCGGCTCTCAATGCTTCCACCCAGCGCAGTGCGCAGAGACACCAGCGGTCACCCGGCTGTAAACCGGCGAATCCGAACTCGGGATGCGGCGTGGACAGATCGTTGCCATGGGCGGCGCTGAATTCAAGGAACTCCGGGGTTACGCGGACGCACACGACATGCGCGCCTACGTCTTCCTCATTGGTATTGCAGCAGCCGTCGCGGAAGAAGCCCGTGAGCGGCCGTTCGCTGCAAATTTGCAGCGGTCCCCCGAGCACGTTTTTCGGAATTCCGTCGGAATCTCTTTGCATAGTTGTCAGCGCTTTGCTGGGGTCAGGTCGTGAGGCGGCGGTAGACGTCGGCAACCTTCAACGGCAGTTGCGCGACATCGTCGATGACCGTGTAGTTTACCGCACCATACATGCGTGGGAGATACTCGCGCGCTTCGCGGTCTATGGTGATGCAGAATGGATGAATTCCGCCGCGATGCGCCTCCATCAGCGCCTGGCGGGTGTCCTCGATGCCGTATTCGCCGCGGTAATTGTCGCTGTAGTCGTCGGGCTTGCCGTCGGAGAGCGTGATCAATAGCTTGGTGCGCGCGTCGACAGCATTGAGTAACGCGGTCAGATGCCGGATGGCCACACCCATGCGGGTGTAGTCCTGCGGCTTAATGCCGGCGATTCGCTTTCTGACTGTGCTGTCATACGGTTCGGCAAAACGCTTGATGCGATAAATTGCGCAGCGCTGTCGCGTAATGCCAGAGAAGCCATAGATCGCATAGCGATCACCGAGCACTTCGAGCGCTTCGCACAGCATGACGAGCGATTCGCGCTCGGCGTCGTTGATCCAGCCTTTGGTCGAGCCGCTCATGTCGACCATGAACATCACGGCGATGTCGCGTTCTGCTTTGAGGCGGCGCTGGAAAAGCTGCTCGGGCAGCTCGCGACCCGCGCGCAAGTCGGCAAATGCGGTGATGACCGCATCAAGATCGACATCATCGCCGGTCGGCTGCTTCTTGAGCCACTTGTCTTCACTCCGCAGCATCTCGAAGGTGCGCCGCAGTTGCCTTACCTGGACGGCATAGTTCTCAAGCGTCGTGTCGATGAAGTCAAGCTCGCCCGGTTGCACATCAATCTCGCGCAATACGCACCAATTCTTGCGGTAATGCCGGCGCTTGTAATCCCACTCGTTGTAAAGCACCGCATCTTCCTCGTGCTGCGGACTGGTCGAGACGTCCGCTGAATTGTCATCCATGACGCGGTTGTCGATGTATGCACCGTCGCCTGCCGGAATGAAGTACTCGGCGGGAATTTCGCCGAGGTCCTGGGCGATTGAATTCAAAAGTTCGCGCACGTGAGCGGGCGGCGCCACCGGCTCGCCATCGAGGTTTAGTTCGAGTGATTCGGAGGCGTCCGCGGTACTCTCGACGGAGTAACGGGACGCACCACCCTCTTCAGTTTCGACAGGAAAATCGCCCGGTTGCCCGCCTAAAAGTTTGGCGAGCTCGGTCTGCAGTTCTTTTTTCTCACGGGCAACGCGGGACGCGCGCACCGCCCGCGCGATTTCCGGATGCAGCGTTCCCATATAACTTAATTGCGGCGGCTCGAACCTCGTGTAGAGCGCGTCGACGAGCGCGAGACTGTCCTGCGCGGTGGCGGCGGGTTCCAACAGTGGCGCACATTCGGGTGGCGGCTCGACATTGTCGCGCAAAGTGGCGAGATCGCGCGCGAGTCCCGGCAGCTCGCGTGCAATGATCGCGTCGAGACGGGTTGTTTCAAGATAATTGTACAGCGCAAGCGCGCGGGCGGGATCTTCGAATGAAGCGAGTTTTGCTGCCGGGTCGACGTTGAATGTGCCGTAGCGCGACTGCGCCCACAGATGCGTCGCCATCGCTTTATAGAGCAGAAAATTCTTGTCACGGGCGGCGAACGAAAAGATGCGCGCGGGGAGGTGAATGCACTCGGTATCGGTATAAGTTTCATTGCCCGCTTCCAGCTTAAGCGGGCGGCCCGCAAGTCCGCAGATGAAGAGACGCAGTACGGTGCCTGCATCTTCGAACGCGACCGCCTGCGTATTGTGCTGCGACGCGAGCAGGAACGCATCGATATTTTTAAGTTGCGAACTGGCGCGGTATAGACCTTCACGATCGAAGGTGTCCATCACCTGGATAATCCAGACTTCCGCGGTGGCTGGATCGGCCTGGCGCAATACGTCGGGTGCTGTCGCCGCAAACTGATACGCAAGTTCACCACTGGTCCGCGCAATGACATTGACCCAGTGCAGCGCGAAATCCTGCAAGTCACGCGCGAGTGGCCCGAGCCTCGCCGCGAGCGGTTGCGCAGTGCGCAGCGATGACAGCACGGGGTCGAGCGATCCGTCGAGCTGATCTTCGAGCTCGGCCACGGTCAGCCGCTCGGCCGGTGCGGTCGCCGCAGGCTGACTAAAAGAGGGAACCGGCGAGTTCATTGACCGCGCGCAGCATGTCCGGATCGTCGGTCAGCGCGGCAGCAACGGCGCCGGTGCACGCAGCGCGCGCCGGAATGCCTTTAGAGATGAGCTTGCCTGCGTGCACCAGCAGGCGCGTCGACGCGCCTTCATCGAGCCCGTTGCCCTTGAGATTGCGCGTCATTTCGGCCAACCGTATCAACTGATCGGCGAGCGCCGGCTCGATGCCGGTCTCTGCGATGACGATTTTTTTCTCGAGTGCAGCTTGCGGATAGCTGAATTCGATCGCCACAAAGCGCTGGCGCGTGCTCTGCTTTAACTCTTTCAGCACGCTTTGATAACCGGGGTTGTACGACATTGCGAGCAAAAACTCTGGCGGCGCGTGCAGAAGTTCGCCGTGCTTTTCCATGGGCAGAATGCGGCGGTCGTCGGCGAGCGGGTGGATAACGACGGTGGTGTCCTTGCGCGCTTCGACAATTTCATCGAGGTAGCAGATGCCGCCGCAACGCACTGCTTGCGCGAGTGGACCGTCCACCCACACCGTTTCGTTGTTCGTAATCAGATAGCGGCCGATCAAATCGGCGGCGGTCAAATCGTCGTGACATGACACCGTAATCAGCGGACGTTTGAGACGCCATGCCATGTATTCCATGAAACGCGTTTTGCCGCACCCGGTCGGTCCCTTGAGCAGAACCGGAATCTGGGTTGCATATGCGGCCTCGAACAAGCCGATTTCGCCGCCGATTGCTTCGTAATAAGGCTCTTTCAAAATGATGCGCGCGGCCGTCTGCGATGCCTGCTCGTGCAACGTGGCTGGTTTGCTGGTAGCAAGCTTACTCATCGGCTACTCGCGGCCGTGGAACTGCGCGAATCTCAAAGTCCAATGTCTCGAGGTCGCCGAATACATAGGTAGCGGGCGCGCTTACGCCGGCGACCGTGCCGGGATCGATTCGCAGGGTTTCGGTCCCTTTGATGTTTCGAATACGTTCAATGACGGCGCGGTGTTCATGGCCGTTGCAGACGAGATCGAAGTCGCCGGTGAGTGCCATCGCTTGCGCATAATGCGGGTAGTGCACGAGGAATATCCGCCTGTGGGCCAGGACCAGTGAGCCGTCGGGGCCGTAGTAATGCACTCTGTTGCCGGCGGCCTGCGCAAACCTGCATAAATTAAAAACGTCACCCGCGTTGTTGCCATGGATCAGGTGAATAGGGAGCGCGAATTCAAGGACTGCATGCAAGGTCGAAGGCGCCACCAGATCGCCGCAGTGCAATATGGCTTCCGCACCGAGCGCTTTCGCTTCCCTGACGGCGGCCGCAAATGGCTCACGATGGTCGTGACTGTCGGAGAGAATGCAGATTTTCAACGCTTACTTCCCGTCGATGTCGCTTGTGTCATTGTCGCCGCTAGTTTCTCACAAACCGTCAGGAGACACGCATGAACCCTGTTTCGATCGCAGTGAATGGGAACTCACAGCAGGTGAGGGACGCGATACAAATTTTTTCTATGGCCGTATAACCATTTTCTTGGCTTGAATTCTGCGTGACCGCGTAAAATCGGCACGGTCTGAAGAGGGAAATTCCATCCTGGTGTTGAGGTTCAAAGCCATTTTCGTCGCGGCTGGCGTGCTGGCGCGATGACAGCGGCGTTGGCAGCCGTGAAATTCAAATCCGCGCAGCGGCGGCGAGCTAGATTGGGGGAGTAGTGTTTACAAACAATCCATTTGCAGCGTTGACCGATGGTCTGTCGCCTGCCGTCATGCAGACTTATGTCTCGCTCATGATCCTGCTGGTGGTGGCGGGAACGTTGTTTGACGTCGTTCATAAGGGCAGTGCCAGGTATTTTTTCGATAACTGGCGCAAATCAAAAAATAAAGGCGCCAGAGAAGTCGGCGGCGGCGAAATGGTGGCCATCGCGATTAAAACCGGTGTCGTTGATGT
>JANXRI010000217.1 GCA_025353085.1 Betaproteobacteria bacterium | reverse complement strand
ATTCACCGCATCCGACAATTGCAGGCGGCGCTGCTGCGCGTGCACGTAATCGCCTGCCGACAAAAACGCCCCGCCCATCAGCTTGCGCCGCGATGTCTCGGCATAATCGCCGGGCCGCTCGCGCAGCCATTGCGCATGCACTGTCCACGACTCGGCGAGCATGAATATGCGCGATACGCCGGCCAGTTCCTGCAGGCTGGGCAATTGAATGTCGCGCACTGCGGCGCCTTCGCGTTTTAATACCTTCGCCGCCGCGTCGAGTGCCGCCGTGACTTCAGGATGCGCGGGCACATCGGTTTCATGAAAATGCCGCACGAAACCGATCCGCAGCCCGCGCACGCCGCGGTTCAAGTCGACGCCGAAGCCGTTATGCGCAACCGCTGCACTGCCGGGATCTGCGGCGTCGTGGCCCGCCAATACATCAAGTGTCAGCGCCGCATCGGCGACCGAGCGCGCCATTGGCCCGATATGGTCGAGCGTAAAGGCGAGCGGGAACACGCCGCGCCGCGACACAAGTCCGTACGTCGGCTTTATTCCGACGACGCCGCAGGTCCCTGCGGGATTGCGGATGGAACCGCCGGTGTCGGTGCCCAACGCAATCGGCAAAAAACCTGCGGCGAGCGCGGTGCCCGAACCGGATGACGAGCCGCCCGGATGATGAGCGACATTCCACGGATTGCGCGCGGGCGGGAACGGCAGATCGAACGACGGGCCGCCGATCGCGAATTCATGCAATGAGAGTTTGCCGAACAGAATCGCGCCGGCCGCGCGCAAGCGGCTCACGACTTCAGCGTCGGTGCGCGCGATGTTCTTGAGGAAAATCTTCGAATGGCAGGTGGTAGGCTCGCCCGCGACATCGATGATGTCCTTGATGCCGACCGGCACGCCGTGCAGCGGCCCGCGTGTGCGTCCGGCGCGGATTTCGCGCTCCGCCTCGCGGGCGGCTGCGCGTGCCGTCTCGCGATCGAGCTTGATAAACGCGTGCAATTGCGGCTCGAGTCCCGCGATGCGCTCAAGTAGCGCCTTTACCAGTTCCACCGGCGATAATTTGCGCGCCGCGTAAGCAGCGCCGATTTCAGCGGCAGTTAACCAATGAAGATCGGTCATTTGGTATTCCGCACTTGCATCGGCGGCCATGGCTCTGCATTCAGAAGATCGAGTGCACCGGCGGCGCTGCGCGCGCTTTCGGCACTCCGTGCGGCAATGGCAACGTCATCGGGAAAATCCCCGACGGCTTTGGCGAGCCCCGCCGCGCGCGCAACGGCATTGACGTCGAGCGCGGGCCCGCTGTTTTTTTTTGCTGCCATGGAAATTCCCCAAACGTGACTTTTATGGTGCGCCGACTAGGAACAACCAGTTTAAAGCTTCTGCCAATGGCGCATGCGTGTCAAGGAATTGACTTTGCATTTTTACCGGCTCACGATTCCCGCGATAATCAAACTAAAAATCACGGAGGAATCATGCGTATCTATTGGCAGCGCGCAATGCTGGCGGCAGCGTTGCCGGCCATCGCGAGTTCAGCCGCATTCGCGCAAAACGAATCAGAGCCGGCCAAATCGGGCCTCGCGCCGCCGGTGATGTCGGCAACGCCGCGAGTAGTGCCCGCCGACCAGCGCGTGACGATGCAACCGGGCACCAACGTCGTCAACGCCGCGGCTGCGCAGAAGTTGGGCGGCGTGCCGCAATTTCAGGTCGATCCGTGGTGGCCGAAGCCACTGCCCAATAACTGGATTCTCGGCCAGGTGTCGGGTGTGGCGGTCGACAAACGCGGACATGTGTGGATCATTCAACGGCCACGTTCGCTGTCCGAGCGCGAAGTCGGCGCCCAGCAGAATTCACCATGGAGCAAATGCTGTTACGCGGCGCCCCCGGTGCTCGTGTTCGATGACGCCGGCAATCTGCTGCGCGCATGGGGCGGCATCGGCTCTGAATATGAATGGCCGGAGGTCGAGCACGGGATATACGTCGACGACAATGATTTTGTGTGGACAGCCGGCAGCGGAGCCAAGGATTCGCAAATACTCAAGTTCACGCTCGACGGGA
>JANXRI010000137.1 GCA_025353085.1 Betaproteobacteria bacterium | reverse complement strand
GTTTCGAGCGCGATGGCGGTGGGAATGGTGCGCGTCAGGCCGGCAATATTGCCGCCGACGAGAATCGAGCAGCCGACCTCCGATACCACGCGCCCAAACCCGTTAAATACCGCCGCCATGACGCCAAACCGCACTTCGAATAAGGTCGTGAGCGCCGCGCGCCAGCGGCCCGCTCCAAGGCTGCGCGCGGTTTCGTAGATACGCGGGTCAGCCCCCTGCACCGCCGACAACGTGAAAACGACCAACACCGGCAATGCGATCACCATGTAGCCGATGATGATGGCTTCTGGTGTGAATAACAGCTTGAGAAAACCAAGCGGCCCCTGGCGCGACAACAGCATGTAAATCACCAGGCCGACCACGACAGTCGGGAAGGACAGCAGCGCTTGCACGAAAACCACCAGCGCGCGCCGCCCCGGAAAAGTGACTTTCGCTATCACGAAACCCAACGCGATCGCCGCCGGAGAAATGAGCACCAGCGCGATCAGCGAGCACGTCAGGGAAGTGAATATGATGCGCCAGAGGTCGCGGTCCCCTGTGAACAACAGGTAAAATGCGTCAGACGTCGGCCCGAAAAAATCCATCAGCGCGCAGCCGGATAAAACATCTGAACGCCATTGACCCTGAAATCGGCGATAGCCTTCTGCCCGACCGCAGACACCATCCAGTCGACGAAAGCCATCGCGCCCTGTGCATTGATACCGGGATGCCGGCGTGGATTGACCGCGATCACGCCGTATGGATTAAACATTTTCGGGTCGCCTTCAACCAACGTATCGAGTCCGGTCTTGTTGCGATAGGCGGCGTAGGTCGCACGGTCGGTGAGTGTATAGCCTTCGAGTTGGTCCGCCATCGTTAATACCTGCCCCATGCCCTGTCCTGCGGATAAGTACCAGGTGCCTGTGGGCTCAACACGAGCGTCCTTCCAGTAGGCTTTTTCCATCTGATGAGTGCCCGACTCGTCACCGCGCGAGACAAATTTGGCACCATTGATACTTATTTTTCTCATTGCTGCGACGACGTCACGCAGACCGCGAATCCCGGCGGGGTCGCGCCTGGGCCCGACGATGATGAAATCGTTGTACATAACGTCCTTGCGCACCACGCCGAAACCCGCGGCCATGAATTTATCCTCCAGTACGCGCGCATGCACGAGCAAGACATCGGCGTCGCCATTTTCGCCGAGCTTCAACGCAGCGCCGGTGCCGACCGCCACGACCCTGACTTTGCCGCCATATTCTTTTTCGAATTTGGGCAGTATCGCTTTGAGCAAACCGGAATTTTCAGTACTCGTCGTCGTTGCCAGCCGGATATCCGATGCCGCGCGCGCATCCAGGCCGATAAAAAGCATCAGCACCAACGCGGCGAACGTATTAATTGCCCGTATCCAGCTTAGCATCTGCATGTTCTCTCCCAAGTCGCATTGATTTCGAAATCCCCGCGAATGATAACCCCGAACGTGGTCGAACCAACTGCGTGCCTACGCTCCGTCGTGGCAGGATTCCGGTAAAATTCGCGCTCTCGCGTACCACTCTTCCAAAGCAGCCATGAATAATCCTGAGAGCTCGATTCGCGCCGCCAGTTGCGCCGACGATTACGATCCGGACTCGATGCCGGTCGCTAAAGCGCGCGAGTTCATCGCACGGTTCTTGACGCCGGTGGCCGTCATTGAGCGACTGCACATCCGCGCCGCGCTGGGTCGCGTGCTGGCCGCAGACATCGTATCTCCGCTCGATGTGCCGTCGCACGACAATTCGGCGATGGATGGCTACGCCGTGCGCTTCGCTGATCTCAAAGCAGATGGCGAAGTCACTTTGAGTGTGGCGGGCACCGCCTTCGCCGGCGTTCCGTTCAACGGTGCCGTGAATGCAGGAACGTGTGTGCGCATCATGACCGGCGCCGTGGTGCCGCCAGGCAGCGATACGATCGTCATGCAGGAGCATGTAAAGGCTGCGGGCGACAAAGTCACCATCGGCGGCGGCCATCGCCAGAATCAGAACTTACGCCGTGCCGGCGAAGATCTCAAGACCGGCCAAGTCGCGTTAAAGCGCGGAGAACTGTTGCGCCCCGCTGAAATCGGCCTTATCGCGTCGCTTGGCGTCGGTGAGATCGCAGTCTATCGCAAGCTGCGCGTCGCGTTTTTTTCGACCGGCGACGAACTGCGCTCGATCGGCACACCGCTCGGCGCGGGACAAATCTATGACAGCAACCGCTATACGATACACGGCATGCTCACGCGCCTGGGCTGCGAAGTCATCGACATGGGTGTCGTATGCGACGATCCTAAGCTGCTCGAGCAGGCATTCAACGACGCCGCACATTGCGCCGATGTCGTCATAACGAGCGGCGGTGTATCGGTCGGTGAAGCCGATTTTGTCAAAGAACTGCTTGAGCGCATGGGCGAAGTGGTGTTCTGGAAAATCGCGATGAAGCCTGGCCGCCCGCTCGCTTACGGCCGCATTGCCGGCGCGCATTTCTTCGGGCTTCCCGGCAATCCGGTCTCGGTGATGGTGACGTTCTATCAATTCGTGCGCGATGCGTTGCTTAAACTCGGCGGCCGCGATCCATTGCCGCCGCTGCCGACATTCAGGGTGCCGTGCACGAGCGCGTTAAAAAAAGCGCCCGGCCGCACGGAATTCCAGCGCGGCGTGCTGACGCAGGACGCCGCCGGCATCTGGAGCGTACGCGTTACCGGCGAACAGGGTTCCGGGATATTGCGTTCAATGACCGAAGCGAATTGTTTCATCATCCTGCCGACCGATCAGGGCAATGTTGCGGCCGGCAGCCTGGTCGAAGTCGAGGTCATGGAAGGCGTCGTTTGAATCCACCGGCGACCCATTGAGTTGCGCGGTTTTCGTTTTACTTTCGAATAGAACCAACACGAGACAACTTCATGCCGTCATATCCGGAGTTTACGGGACGCAGCATCGTCATTACGGGCGCCGCCCAGGGCATAGGCGCCGTCACGGCGGCGGCTTTTGCCAAGGAGCATGCGCGCGTCGCGTTGCTCGACATCGACATTGCGGGTGCACAGGCCGTCGCCAAAGAAATCAGCAGCGCCGGCGGGCGCGCGCTCGCCGTGTCGACTAATGTCACCGATGAGAAATCAGTTGCGGCCGCGGTGGCGAATGTCGTCGCCGAATTCGGCGGCATCGACGTGCTCGTCAATTGCGCGGGCGGTTACGGGCGGCTCGCGACAGTTGAAGACATGCCGCTCGATGAGTGGGACAACACGATCGCGCTCAATTTGCGCAGCGTGTTCCTGATGTCGCGCGCCGTTATCCCTCATCTCAAAAAATCGCAAGCCGGCCGCATCATCAGCGTCGCTTCTATTTCGGGCCGCACGGTCACTGCCGCGTCGTCGCCCGCATACGGCTCCGCCAAGGCGGCGGTTATACAACTCACGCGCTTTCTCGCCCACCAACTCGGACCTGACGGCATCACTGCGAACGCTATCGCGCCGATCACGACCTTAACGCCGCGCGTTAGAGCGCTGCGGACCGAAGAAGACATTGCACGAATCGCGGCGCAAGTGCCGTTGCGCCGGCTCGCGGTGTCGGAAGATCACTCGAATGCGATGTTGTTTTTAGCGTCGGACGCCGCTGCCTACATCAATGGCGTCGTGCTCGACGTCAATGGCGGCCGCGTGATGATGTGAACGGCGCGCCGTTATGAGCGCGGGTTCGACGCAATTGAGGGGCCGGCAATTTCACTACCAGCCGGTCGCGAGCCATGTGCATCCATTCCTGGTTGAGTTATGGGATGCTGTGCGCGCCGAGACAGGCGGCCGCGTCGACGTCAGCGTGCACGCGAACAACGACGGGCTCAAAGTAACGCACGCGGAAATTATCGACCGGGTCAAGCAAGGCGAAATCGAGTTTTATGCCGTGATGGGCAGTTTGCTCGGAAACCTGTCGCCGGTGTTCGAGATCCAGGGCCTGCCGTTTGCGTACACTGGCGAGGATCAGGTCTACGCATTGATGGATGGCGCGCTCGGTGATTATTTACGCGCCGATCTCGCGGCACGCGGCATCTATGCACTGCCGTTCGGTCTGCTGGAAAACGGCTTTCGGCATATCTCCACCGTCGACCGTCCAATCAACCATGCGGATGATCTCGCCGGCCTGCGGATCCGGGTTCCCGAAGGGCGCATTTTCGATGACACGTTTCGGAGCCTGGGCGCAATTCCAACGCCCGTATTCGTGCTTGACCTGCACCGCGCACTGGCTGAACGGCGCGTCGATGCGCAGGAAAATCCGCTCGCGATTACCGGGTCGCTGAAGCTCGACGAAGTGACGCGGAACATCGCGCTCACTTCACACATGTGGTCGGGCTTCAATCTGATCGCCAATCAGGCGTTCTGGAACCGCCTCGGCGCCGACCTGCAGGCCATCGTGGTGCGCAACCTTAAACAGCACGTCGGACGCCAACGCGCTTATACGGCGAGGCTCAATCGTGATCTCGAACTCAAACTTACTCAGAGAGAAATTCACTTCACGCGGCCCGACACAGCAACGTTTCGCGCGCGGCTCGCGGGCGATTTTTATGCACGCTGGAAAGCGGAGTTCGGAAATAAAGCGTGGACACTGCTCGAGGCCCGCGTCGGCAGGCTTGGCTGAACCGCTTCTACCATAGAGACCTGATTGTTTGCCGTAATACTTTTCGAGCGGTCACAATAATTGTCAAACGCGTCAGGTTGATCTAACGCAACGCCGCCTTGATCGTCTGCACGCAGCGAGCGGACAACTGGGGTATCATCGCGCGCTTGTCCATGACCTCCTGGGCCCGCCAACAGGCGGTGAGATGCTGGCGATAATAAAATTGGAATGCGTGCGCGGCGAGCGCCGGCTATTTTCGAATCTCAGCTTCGAGGCAGCTCCGCATACACTGCTCGAAGTGCGTGGGCAGAACGGCAGCGGCAAGACAAGTTTGCTGCGCAATCTTTGCGGCCTGCTGCCGCCGGCCGCCGGCGCCATCCAGTGGTGCGGCAAAGACATTTACACGATCGCCGACGACTATCGCTCGCACCTCGCCTATCTCGGGCATTTGAGCGGCGTCAAAGATGAACTGACCGCGAGCGAAAATATTCGCATGTCGGCGGTGGCCGCCGGACTTTCCGCAAGCGCAGAGCAAATCGATGCTGCTCTCATACGGCTCGGGTTGCGCGACTTCCGCGATTCGCCCTGTAAAGCGCTGTCGCAAGGACAGCGCCGCCGTGTTGCGCTCGCACGTTTGTGTTTGTCCGTAACACGTTCGTTATGGATCCTCGACGAGCCGTACACCGCGCTCGATACGGCAGCGCTCGCGGTTATCAAGGACTTGCTCGAATCGCATCTGGAAGCCGGTGGCATTGTGGTACTTACGACCCATCAGGAAGTCGCCATCACCGCGCGTGCCACACGGCGGGTCGAACTCGGGCAATGAACGATCTGAGCTTGACCGCTGCGCTGTGGACTGTCGGCAGCCGCGACTTGCTGGCTGCGATGCGTCATCGCGCGGACCTGCTCACGACGCTGATTTTTTTCGCGCTCGTCGCGAGCCTGTTCCCGCTTGGCGTAGGCTCCGAGACGGCGCTGTTGCGTCTGATGGGGCCCGGTGTCGTGTGGGTGGCTGCCCTGCTCGCCTCCATGCTCGCATTAACGCGGCTCTTTGCGAGCGATTACGGCGATGGAACCCTCGAACAGCTCGCACTGTCTCCGCATCCGCTGACGCTGCTCGTACTCGCGAAAATTGGCGCGCATTGGCTTGCATCGGGCCTGCCGCTCGTTATCATCGCGCCGCTATTGGGTCTGCAATTCGATTTGAACGCCGATGCGCAACTCGTTCTGCTAGCATCGCTGCTGCTGGGCACGCCGACGTTAAGCCTGATCGGCGCGGTGGGCGCGGCGCTCACTCTGGGCGTGCGCGGCGGCGGCGCATTATTGTCGCTACTGGTGCTGCCGCTGTATGTGCCAGTGCTGATTTTCGGCGCCGGGGCAGTCGAGGCAAGCGCTGCGGGACTCGGCGCGGGCGCGCATTTGTCACTGCTCGGCGCGTTGCTGCTCGTCGCACTGGTCTTTGCACCGTGGGCAACCGCAGTGTCCGTCCGCATTGCAGTCGAATAAGCGACCGATCACAACATTATGACAATCAACTGGTTCAGGTATTCATCCCCGGCGAGCTTTTATCCGATCGCGGGCAGGCTTATCCCGTGGTTTTTCAGTGCCGCCGCGCTGCTTATGCTTGCAGGGCTTTATATCAGCTTCTTCGTGGCGCCGACCGACGCGCAACAGGGCGAAGCCTACCGCATCATTTTCATCCACGTGCCCGCTGCCTGGATGTCGATGTTTATTTACATTGTCATGGCGGCCTGGGCCGGGATCGGTCTCGCGTTCAACACGCGGCTCTCGTCGATGGTTGCTTCGGCGCTTGCCCCGACTGGCGCGATGATGACCTTTATTGCGCTGTGGACGGGGTCGTTGTGGGGCAAACCGATGTGGGGCACGTGGTGGGTGTGGGATGCGCGCCTGACGTCCGAACTTATTTTGCTGTTCCTCTATTTTGGCTTCATGTCGCTGCAAGCGGCCATCGACGATCCGCGCCGCGCCGACAAGGCAGGCGCGGTGATCGCATTGGTGGGCGTTATCAACGTGCCGATCATTTATTTTTCAGTTAAATGGTGGAACACCTTGCACCAGGGCGCATCCGTGAGCCTCATGCAAAGCCCGACAATGGCGAAGCCGATGCTGATCGGGATGCTGGTGATGGCGCTTGCGTTCTGGATGTACAGCATCGCCGCGATGCTTATGCGCCTGCGCGCGATTATTATCGAGCGCGAGCGCAATAGCGACTGGGTCAAAGCACTTAAGGAGCGGCAGTCATGAACTGGGGTAGCGCAGGCGAGTTTTTTGCGATGGGTGGCTATGCTGCATTCGTCTGGGGCTCGTTTGGCGTAACGGCGGCGTGCATCGTTGTGGAAATTATCGTGCTGAAGGCGCGCCATCGCGCGGCGGTGCGTGCGTTGCCCGCGAACTCAGCGGGCCAGCCTTAAGCCTGTCGTATTACGGCACGACTTGATCTATCAACACGGCGATTCCTGAGGCCCCTACTTTCATCGGCTTGCTAAGTCCCTGCAAGTCGCCTGACTGCGGGATGGCGTTCCCTGCTTTCGATACGCGGGCGCCAATCACGACATCTGCATGACTCGATAATTTCGCGGCCGGCGACATCGCCATGCTGTCGTCCAAGCGAAATTTTGCCGGCAGGTCCTTGACCTGAAAACGCATGACCGCGAGCGGCATGCGCGGCCCGTCCACCGCGCGCGCAAAAACGAACACCGTATCTGTCGGTGCCGCTTTACCCGCAAATTCACGGCTGAGCGCCACGATGCCGTCGACGCTCGCCGTCGCGGCAGTGGTTGACGATGTGGCCTGCGGCTTGACGTTCGCCAATGCAGGCGGCGCTGCTGTGGTCGCGGCAGTGATCCCGCCGCGCTCACGCGCTTCATTGATATTCGCAGCGACTTCGCGCGCGAAATCGGTTCCTGGTTCCGTGCCCGCGTGCAGTCTCTCCCAATAATCGACTGCCGTCTTGTAGTCTTTGCGCTCGAATGCAGCCGAGCCTGCCATCGCAAGCGCCTTCCACTGCGTGGGGTCTATCTTCAACGCGCGTTCAACTACTTTGAGCGGTTTGCCTTCGATGCGCCGGCCCTGCTCCACCGCCAGCGCGTCGGCGTAGTCGGCGAGCAGGTCAGCGTCGTCTTGCATAATGGCGACTGCGCGCTCGTACGCGGCGACCGCTTCAGCGTTACGCTGCATGACCAGGTACGAACGCGCGAGCAACGCCCAGCCTTTCCCGTCATTCGGCGACTGTTCCATCCGCGCGGCGAGTTTGGTTACCATCGCTTCTACTTCCTGGCTCGTTGCTTTGGCCCCGCCGTGAGGTGCCGCCGCCGATATCCCCTCTGGCGCGCCCAGTTGCACATACAGCAATGCCGCGCAAATCGGGATGGCGATAGCGAGACTCACCGCCGTCCAGCGCGCTGGCGCCGGCGCGACGGGCGGCGCCGCTGCGTCGCGCGTCTCTTCGATCGCGCGCCGCTCCAGGTCTTGCCGCGCTTGCTCGTACTGTTGCTGCTGCAACGTGCCGGCAGCGAGATCGCCATCGAGTTCCGACAAATGGTCTTTAAGGATAGCGAGGTTCGATGCGCGCTGTCCCACGTCGACGGCGGTGTCATGGCGGCGCAATAATACCGGCAGCACCCACGCGATCGCAACGGCTGCCATGAGCGCCGCTATGATGAGGAACGAAGTCATGCGTGGCGACTCCGGGTATCACTGCCGAGCAGTATCTGGGCTTCCTGACGTTCACTCGCGGACATTTGTTGCTGCTCGACGCGTTTGCGCCGTGACTTGAGGTAATAAAACAGGAACACAAAGCCCGTCAGCAACAGGATGGGCGGGCCAAACCACAAGAACAATGTCGTTCCCTTCAGTGGCGGCCGGTACAGCACGAAGTCACCATAACGCGCGACCATGAAGTCGATGATTTGCCCATCGTTTTTTCCGTGCGCGATCTGCTCGCGAATTTGCCGGCGCAAATCTACCGCCAGTTCTGCGTTCGAATCCGCGATCGTCTGGTTCTGGCAGACCAGGCAGCGCAATTCTTCAGCGAGATGCATCGCGCGCTTGTTAGCGACCGGATCCTCCGGCATCGGCTGGGCGGTTTGCGCGCCGGCGGACAGCGGCAACGCGAGCAGCCATAGCATCGATAGCAACAGCCGGAGTCGGTTCATGATTGTTGCAACTGCTGCAACAGCGGCAGGATTTTGTTTTTGAGCGCGTCGGGTGTGACCGGACCGATTTGCTTGTAACGCACCACGCCGGCTTTATCGATGACAAAGGTTTCGGGCACGCCGTATACGCCGTAATCGATGCCGACGCGGCCATCGGCATCGACGATGCTGGCCTTATACGGGTCGCCGAACCTGCTGAGCCACGCGAGTGCGTCAGCGCGCTGGTCTTTGTAGTTGAGGCCATAAATCGGCACGACGTTGAGCTTCGCAAATTCGATCAACACCGGATGTTCTTCGCGGCATGAAACGCACCAGGATGCCCATACATTGAGCAGCCACACCTGGCCGAGCAGATCTTCCTTGCCGAGCACCTTGCTGCTTTCATGCAATTGAGTCAGCTTGAAAACGGGCGCCGGCTTGCCGATCAGCGGCGACGGGATTTCGCGCGGATTAAGCCCGAGGCCGATGCCGAGGAACACCACGAGCACTATAAATACCGCGAGCGGAATCAGGTAACGATTCATGCGATTCTTGCGATCAACCGGCGACCGGCAGTTTGGCGCCGGCCGCGAGCGCTGCGGGCGCGCGTCGCGTGGCCTTGCGGTACCGCCGGTCGGTCAATGCCAGAAATCCCCCGAGCGCCATGATGATGCAGCCGCCCCAGATCCACGTGACGAACGGCTTACGATAAACGCGGACACTCCATGCGCCGTCGCTGACCGGTTCGCCGAGCGACACATAAAGATCGCCCAAGAAGCCCGTCGATATGGCCGCCTCGGTCATCGGCATCTGCTGCGCGTTGTAAACGCGTTTCTCGGGGTGCATCACCATCAGTTCTTTGCCGTCGCGGCTCACGGCCACGTTACCGCGGGCGGCGCGATAGTTGGGCCCGGTCGCGTTCTGCACGCCGTCGAAACGGAATGCGTAGCCGCCGACCGTAACGCTGTCACCAATCGCCATACGCACGTCGCGTTCGCTTTCATAGCCCTTGACCAGCGTCACACCAGCGATGAATACCGCTACGCCGCAATGCGCAAGCAACATCCCGTAATAGCCGCGCGGCTGGCTCGCGAGTTTTTCGTACAGAGTGCCGCTAAGAGACGCGAGCCGCGTTTGCAGATTCACCGCGGTCGAAGTCACTACCCAAAACGCGAGCGCGAGACCGAAACTGACGAGCGGCGCCCACGTGCCGAGCACAAACGGCAGTATCAGCGCGGTCACAATGCTCACCGCGAACGCCCATTTCAAGCGCGTTGCAAGGTCGGGCAGGCTCGCATCTTTCCAGCGCGCCAACGGGCCTATCCCCATCAGAAAAATCGCCGGCGTCATCAACGGCACGAACACGCTGTCGAAATAAGGCGGCCCCACTGAAATTTTGCCGAGGTTCAACGCATCGAGGAACAGCGGATACAGCGTGCCGAGCAGCACCGATCCCGCCGCGACCACCAACAGCGCATTATTGGCGAGCAGCATCGACTCCCGCGAAATAAGTGAGAACGCGCCGCCTAAGCCGACGCGGGGCGCACGATATGCGAACAGGATCAGTGAGCCGCCGATCACGATCGACAGGAATATCAGAATGAATATGCCGCGCTTCGGATCTGTCGCAAACGCATGCACGGAAGTGAGAACGCCCGAGCGCACGAGAAAAGTGCCGAGCAGGCTCAGGCTGAATGTGCAAATCGCGAGCAATACAGTCCAGCTCCTGAAGCCGCCGCGCTTTTCGGTTACGGCCAGTGAATGCATGAGCGCAGTGCCGACCAGCCACGGCATGAAAGATGCATTCTCGACTGGATCCCAGAACCACCAGCCGCCCCAGCCTAGCTCGTAATACGCCCACCAACTGCCGAGCATGATGCCGATCGTCAGAAAGCACCAGGCAAGCGTCGTCCACGGCCGAGACCAGCGCGCCCAGGTGGCGTCTAGCCGTCCGCCCAGCAATGCCGCAATCGCGAATGCGAACGCCACCGAGAAGCCGACGTAGCCCATGTAGAGCATCGGCGGATGTATCACCATGCCGGGGTCTTGCAGCAGCGGATTGAGATCGCGCCCGTCCGCCGCCGCCGGGAATAAGCGCTCGAACGGATTTGACGTCAGCAGCAAGAACAAAATGAAACCCACGCTGACGAGTCCCATGACTCCGATGACACGCGCGACCATCTGCTCCGGAAGGTGGCGGCTGAACACTGTCACGGCGACCGTCCACAGGTTGAGCATCAGTACCCACAGCAGCAGCGAGCCTTCATGCGAGCCCCAGGTCGCCGCCAGCCGGTATTGAATCGGCAGTTGCGAATTGGAATTGGTCGCGACGTTGAGCACCGAGAAATCATTGTGCGCGAACGACCAGGCGAGGCACCCGAACGCAATCGCGACGAATGTGAATTGCCCCTGCGCGGCGGGCCGCGCCACC
>JANXRI010000122.1 GCA_025353085.1 Betaproteobacteria bacterium | reverse complement strand
CGTAACCATCAGGGGCTGGGTAATAGACTGCTCCGAGGGCACCCGAGCACCGCCGACAACGATGGATACGTCCAATGTCGCCAGCGCCTTGGCGGAATGCTCAACTTCTACTACCGCACGGCGGCATGAGCAGTAAAGATCGTATTTGTGGACAGTACGGGGTTACCTCGCCATTATGAGCGGATGGCCGCATAATGCTGGGGAACCGACGGCATCACCATTACGAGTTTTCGGGATGCACAGGTGTGGAATGGTTTATTCGCGACGCGCGGAGTCGTTTAAACCGTTGCACCCGATGCGATATATGCCCGAATAATCTCTTCGCCGGTTGCCAGCCATACGCCCTCATGACTACAAATATAATCGAGTGCTGCATCGATGGCGCCAATGCGGTATGGCGCGCCAGACACAAACGGATGTAATGCAATCGCCATGACGCGCGAGGTTTCCGCACCTTCACGGTAAAGGCAGTCGAACTGCTGTCGCAACACTTCGCCGAATTCCGCCGCGGATTGCTTCTGGTCGAAGAACTGCGGCGTGTCATTGCAATGTAGCGAGTAGGGGATCGAATAGATCGTTTTGTCACCGAGGTTCATTCGGAACGGTAGATCGTCGGCCACCCAGTCGGCGACGTACAGGCAACCTTCGTCTGCGAGGAATTCCACCGTGTTCCAGGTCTCCGCTAGTCCGGCACCCAGCCAGCCGGCGGGTTTCTTGCCAGTGGTTTTCGCGATGATTTCGAGCGTGTTGTGGATCGCTTCCTTTTCGCGCTCGGGCTCCATTTCATTGATGCGAACGGCGTTCGTCTGGCAATGTCCCATGAATTCCCAGCCGAGTTTCATCGTTGCTTCCATGATTTGCGGATGGTGAATGCACACGTCGCTGTTGAGCGCCGCAGTGCCACGGATGCCGTGGCGCGACAGCATTTCCATGAATCGCCACACACCGACTCGATTGCCGTAATCGCGAAACGTCCAGTTGCGCACGTTAGGAATACGCGCATGCGCGCGCACGATGCGTTCGTTATTGGTGCCCGGCATTGGGTCGTCAAGATGGAAAAATTCGATATTCGGTATCACCCAGAGCGCTATGCGCGCGCCGTTGGGCCACCTGAAGCCCTTGCGTTCGGAAATCGGGACAAACGGGTAGGGGCCGTAAGTTTGCGGTTGCATGTTGGTCTCTATCGGTCAGAAAAAAAGAAAGGTTATACTTGTT
This sequence comes from Betaproteobacteria bacterium, assembly GCA_025353085.1. Classification (GTDB taxonomy): domain Bacteria; phylum Pseudomonadota; class Gammaproteobacteria; order Burkholderiales; family SG8-41; genus PALSA-1004. The sequence goes on along the minus strand of JANXRI010000122.1, from coordinate 9,830 downwards.
GATTGTGTGCCGCGGTATGGCGTGCGCGCGATTTCAAATTACCATGATAAGATTAGCCGAAGCCCGATCATGAAGCAACTCACCTTGTTATTGATTGCTGCGTCGACGATGGCATCGATGCCCTTGGCGGTGGCGCAAACTTATCCCGTGAAGCCCCTGCGCCTGGTGATCGGATTTGCACCTGGTGGCGGCGCCGACATACTCGCGCGCATGATCACGCCCAAACTAGGCGAGGCGCTGGGCCAGAACATTGTCATCGACAATCGTCCTGGTGCGGCAGGCAACATCGGCATTGAATCCGTAGCAAAGGCGGCACCCGACGGTTACACGTTGCTGATGGGGTTTCCTGGGCTTGCCACCAACCCGAGCTTGTATGCGAAACTTGCCTACGATCCGTTAAAAGACTTCGCGCCAGTAAGCTTGATCGGTGAGGTGCCTAATCTCCTGGTCGCGCATCCATCCGTACCCGCTGCAACTGTGAAGGAGTTAATTTCACTAGCGCGGGCTAAGCCAGGGCAGCTCAATTACGCGTCGCCTGGACTGGGAACGTCGCTGCATCTCGCGGCGGAGTTATTCAAGTCGCTCGCCAAAGTAGATATCGTGCATGTCGCATACAAGGGCGGCGCACCAGCGGTGGCCGATTTGATGGGTGGACACGTGGATATCATGTTCGATGTGCTGCCTTCGTCGTTGCCGCACGTGAGGTCTGGAAAGTTAAAGGCGCTCGGTATCACCAGCATGCGACGCTCGCTGTTGGTGCCGAACGTGCCAACTATAGCCGAAGACGCCTTGCCGGGTTATCAGGCCATAACCTGGAACGGAATACTTGTACCTGCCGGCACAGCCGGTGAGATTGTTACGAAGCTGAATGGCGCAATTGTCCAAGTTTTGCGAGCGTCTGACATGAAGGAGCGTCTGGCAGGTACTGGCACCGACGCGGTGTCGAATACGCCGGAACAATTCGCCGCGTTTTTGCGCGCCGAAACGGCAAAGTGGTCAGCGGTAATCAAGAGTGCGGGCATAAAACTCGATTAGAGAATTGCAGCACGCACGGATGGTGCATCGCTTCCCATGCCCTCCAATCATGTCATTCAACCTATCATGACACACGAGCTATGCTTTTTGACGATTGCGCAGGCAGCTGAGTTGATCGCGGCAAAGAAGTTGTCGCCCGTGGAACTGACGGACGCATATCTTGCGCGGATTGCGGCGCTCGATCCACAACTTAATGCGTTCATTACGCTGACCGCGGACCTTGCACGGGAGAAGGCGCGCAAGGCCGAGGCGGAGATCACGGCGGGACATTTACGAGGTCCCATGCATGGCATTCCGTTCGGGTTGAAGGACATGATAGACACGCGCGGCATCCTGACGACCGCGCACTCGCGTGTGCTCGCAACAAATATACCGACCTCTGATGCGACGGTGGTCACCCGTCTTCATGATGCGGGTGGAGTGTTGCTTGGCAAGCTCGCCACCCATGAGTTTGCGCATGGCGGACCGTCCTTCGACCTGCCATGGCCGCCGGCGCGCAATCCGTGGAACACGGCGCATTTTACCGGCGGATCGAGCAGCGGCTCCGCTGCTGCTGTCGCGGCGGGTCTCGTTGCAGGAGCGCTGGGAACAGATACCGGCGGCTCGATTAGGAGTCCGTCGTGGCTGTGCGGCACGGTTGGGTTCAAGCCGACTTTCGGACTCGTTAGCCGGGCAGGTGTGATTCCGTTTTCCGAAAATTGCGACCATGTTGGTCCGCTCACTTGGACGGTGGAGGATGCCGCCATCATGCTGCAAGTGCTCGCGGGTCATGACCCCAAAGATCGAGCGAGCGCGCGTTTTACGCTACCGGACTTGCTTTCGCAGCTGCGCGCCGGCATCGCGGGCATGCACCTGGGCTTCGTGCGGCATTTTTCGGAGGAGGATCTCGAGACTGGCGACGAACTGCGGGCCGCGGTTGATGCCGCGCTCAACGTGTTTGCCGGACTCGGAGCAAAAGTCAGCGAAGTGCGCTTGCGGTCGCTGCACGAGTATTATGCTGTGCGAATTATGATCACGGAGTCCGAACTCTTCTCGCTGCATCTTCATCATTTGCGCGATCGACCCGGCGATTACGGTCATCATTTTCTCTCTCGCTGCCTGCCTGCATGCCTCTTTACGGCGGGTGACTATGTGGGCGCGCAGCGCGAGCGTCACCGCATGCTGCAGGAAATGCAACGTATATACCGCGACTACGATGCGATCATAACGATCGGCGCGGGTCCGGCGCCGAGGCTTGCGGACCATAAGAGCATCGGCGCCGCGGACAAATGGCTGAAGCCCGGACTCGGCGCGCTCGCCAGCGTGACCGGCGCACCCGCGTTGGCCCAGTGTTGCGGCTTCAGCCGCGGTGGCCTGCCGCTGGGCATGCAAATCGTCGGCCGCCCGTGGGGCGATGCGACAGTGCTGCGGATTGCGTACGCATACGAAAATGCGACGCGCTGGCGGCAACAGCGGCCGCAACTGTTGGCCGGCGCGACCGCGCCCGTCATCCCAGTTGACTCACATGTGCCATCGCCGTTGCTGAATCCGGAACCGAAGCTGCGTGAAATTGCCGCTATTGCTGCGGCGCGCGCTGGGCTCAACTTGAGCGACGAGCACTTCTCGCTATTGCTGGAATCCACGCCTTACGCGCTCGCTCTGGCGCAACGCATACCGCATAATCATGGCAAGGGTGATGAAATGGCCGCTGTATTTTCACTGATGTGATCTACCAGGCAGAGGGGGAATGATGAGGCGGCTGGGATATGGCTTGTTGTTCGTCGGAAGCTTGGGCGTAACTGGAACATGCGGGGCGCAGACTTATCCGGCGCGCAATGTGCGCATGGTGGTCCAGTATGCGGCCGGCGGCGGCGCCGATTTCGTGGCTCGCGTACTCGCAACCAAGCTGACCGAGTTACTGGGCCAGGCGGTTGTGGTGGACAACAAGCCGGGGGCCAACGGCGCGATTGCCAATGAACTCGTTACGAAATCGGCGCCCGATGGTTATACGCTACTGCTGGGCGCCGCAGGCGCACTTACGATCAGCCCGGCGGTTTTTAAATCTCTCCCGTTCGACACGTTGCGAGATTTCGCGCCGGTCGCACTCGTGGCATCGAGTCCATTTTGCGTCACGTTACATCCGTCGGTTCCCGCGAACTCGGTCACGGAATTGATCGCACTTGCGAAAAGCCGGCCCGGAAAGCTATCGTTCGGGTCTTCGGGAACGGGGGGATCGCCGCATCTCGCCGGCGAACTTTTCATGAGCATGGCCGGTATAAACATGGTGCACGTGCCGTACAAGGGGCTGGCACCCGCGATCACCGACCTCATCGGCGGACAGATTGAAATTTCGTTTGCGGACGTGGGTCTCGTCATTGCCCAGATCAGCGCGAAAAAGCTCAAAGCCATCGCAGTGACTGGCAGCAAGCGTTCATCTCTTTTGCCGCAGGTGCCGACGGTTGCCGAGGCAGGCTTGCGCGGCTATGAAGCGGGTACCTGGTATGGCGTGCTGGCGCCGCATGGTACGCCGATTGGCGTAGTGCGCAGGCTCAACACCGAAATCCTAAAGGTGCTCGAAATGGCGGACGTGAAGGAACGCTTGAAAACGCAGGGTGCCGATCCGGCGGGCAATTCACCCGACGAATTTCAGGAATTGCTGCGCCGCGAGCTCATAAAATGGACCGAGCTTGTCAGGGCAGCGCACATCGAACTGCAGTGACGCGCGGCTAGCGGTGCGACGGGGAAACGATGAGTTGGGCAGTCAGCTCGTTGATATTGCGCAGCTGCTCTAAATCCTGCGTCATCGCATACACGCGTGAAGCCCGATCGGCGTCCAGTACCTCGCTCGCGCAACGCATAAATTTTTCCTTTAGCAGCGCGGCGGGCACTGGCACGCCAGGATCATGTCCGACCGGGCGGTTGATGCTGCTCATGCAGGTGTGACCGTCGACGGTGGAAATGCGGACTTCAGCGCCGTAATCGTCGTTATCGCCGGGCACGTCGTGCGCAAATGCCGCCGCGTGCACAAGGTTCATCACGCGTTGCACTTCGGTCTCGCGGTACGCGTCGCCGGCAAAGTGCGCGAGAACCACCTCGCGATTCACCAGTGCGCGAGCGAGACAGTATTGCAGCGAGAGCTTCGCCTCCAGTGCGCTTCGTGGCTGGGGACGATCGGTATGGGCGAGGCGACGCGCGTAGGTCAGTGTATCGATGCGCGTGACTTGTTCAGGCTTGATGTCGTGCTCGTGCACCAGCGCCAGCAACGCATCGATGGCAGATTGCACGCTGACGCAGCACGGGTATTGCTTGATCGAAATTCCGGGTAGGGCGATGTCGAATGGCGTGCCCCATTTTTCAAGTATGCGTGCGGTCGAGTAATTGCCTGCCGAATTAAAGACATTGAGAAAACCCTGCTCATGTTCGAGCGCATCGGCATTTGCGGTAAAGCCCTCTTGCGCAAGCAATGCGGCGAGCATTCCGTTGCGCGCGGCGTGGCCGACGTGTAGCGGCTTCGCCATTGAGCCGAGATTGGATTTGAGGCCGCAGGAAAAGGACGCACTCAGCGACATAGCGATCGCTGTTTGCTGCGCATCAAGGTTCAGTAGTTTCGCGCATCCGGCCGCCGCGCCGAATACGCCCAGCGTTGCGGTCGCGTGCCAGCCTTTTTCGTAGTGATGAAAGTTCACGCCTTTTGCGATCTGCGTTTCCGTCTCGAAACCGACGACATAGGCGAGCAGCAAATCGCGGCCGCTCGCATTCATTTTTTCTCCGAGCGCGATCAGTGCGGGCAATACCGGTGCCGATGGATGGCCGCCGAGATGATCGGTGCAATCGTCGTAATCGAGCACGTTGGCGGCGATGCCGTTGACGAATGCCGCGGCGAGCGGATTGACCCGCCGGTCGCGGCCGAAGATTGTGCTTGGTCCCGGTTCGGCCGCGCATATCGTTTCACCGATACGCGATGCATCTTCTCGCGAACCGGCAAGTGCTACGCCGAGGGTGTCTAATAAACCTATTTTCGCGTAGTCGACGGCTTGCGGTGTGAGGTCTGCTCGGCGTGTTGCCACGATGCGTCGCGCCAGTTCCTCCGCCAGTGTCATGAATGCTGTCTCCCGTGCGTTGATCCAGTCATGGGTGTTTTGGCTCGGCGATGCGCCCGCTCGCGGAAAACATGCCGGCGGGCTCTAACTGCCACGGGAACTTGCCGGCCACGCGTTGTGCCATCGCCAGCACGTAAGGCGCGGACTCGTAGAGCAATGCGTATTGGTCGGCGGAAAGTTGCAACCCCGCGCGTTCGGCGCAACGCCGGGTTTGTTCGCGCATGCCGGGGTCTGCGTCCAGAGTCGCCGTCGGGCGCGGACGCGGCGTGACCGGCACGCGCGCTACCCCCGGCATAAGTGTAGGGCGTCGTTCGCGCCACGGTGTTGCTTGCTCGTAAGCGTGTCCGGCGCGTAGTACTGTTGCATCATCGAACGGCCTGCCGGCGAGTTGCATCGACAGCGGCAGTCCGGAGGCACTGAATCCGATGCATGTCGCCAATGCAGGGCCGCCCGATACCGTGAAGGGAGGATAGACATTCGGGCGTTCCCATTTTTGCGCAAAGCCGTTGCCAGCTTGCTGGTCGAGGCGTGGCGCTGGGCCGCCCGCTGCGGTCAGCAGCACGTCATACTGCCCGTAGAGTTGCTCGAACTCATCCAGCATTTGCCGGCGCAGACGTTGCGCGTTGACATAATCCGCCGACGTAAACAAACAGGCCGCTAGCGTGCGACCGAGGAAGTCGGCGCCGAAGTCCTGCGGCCGGTTCACGAGATCGCGTTGGTGCACGGAAAAAATTTCGCTCTCCGCAATCACTTGTTTCACGTCGTAGTAGTCCTGCAGATGACGCATGCGCACATTGCTCACGCGTGCGCCGAGTTCGCCGAACACTTTGACGGCCGTATCCAGTGCGGCTGCGAGTTCCGCATTGGCAGGCGCGTCCTCTTCCCAAAAGTGGCGGATGATGCCGATGCGCAATCCGCGCACGTCGCGAACGAGCGCTGCACGGTAGTCGGGCACCGGTCGATCCGCACTGGTGGGATCGTTGCTGTCGTAACCTGCTATGGCACCCAGCCCGATCGCGCAGTCTTCTATGGTCCATGCGAGCGGGCCGCAATGATCGAAGCTGTAGGAATTCGGAATGACGCCGTGGCGGCTGACGAGGCCGTACGTCGGTTTGAATCCGGCTACGCCGCACAATGCAGCGGGGATGCGTATCGAGCCACCGGTGTCGGTGCCCAATGTCAAAGGCGCGAAACCCGCGGCAACCGCAGCGCCGGGGCCGGTGCTAGAACTACCGGTGAAATGCGCCGGGTTCCATGGATTGCGCGCCGGCGGCCATGGCAGGTCGAACGAGGGCCCGCCGTGCGCGAATTCGTGTGTTGCAAGTTTTCCCAGCAGCACGGCGCCAGACTCGTAAAGTCTGGTCACCACGGTCGCATCGTGCGCAGGAAAATTATCCATCGCGATTTTAGAATGTCCCGATGTGAGTATGCCCTCGGTGTTGATGATGTCCTTCAGCGCGAACGGGATACCATGCATGGGGCCGCGGTAGCGGCCGGCGCCGATTTCAGCTTCCGCCGCGCGCGCCTGTTTTAGCGCGAGTTCTCCGGTGATCGTGATAAACGCGTTGATCTGCGCGTCGAGCGCCGCAATACGGTCGAGCAGCGCCTGCGTTAGTTCCACGGGTGAAATCTGCCGCTGTTCGATTAGTCGCGCGGCAGCGGCGACAGTCAGTTGGTGAAAATCCATGGTTCGGTTTTCCGTCGACGTGGGTATAGAGCTTTGCATCTGAGCAGTTTACTGCTGAATATATATGATTGATGCAGAAGTCAAAGAATAACTCACAGGTTGCCGCCCGCGCAGAAGGAGGTGATGACCCTGACGGCCTTTGCCCGATTTGGTGTGATAGCGCGGCAGTACTGTCAGGCAATCCGGTTGATGAAAATATGCGGCGAGTCGCGGTGAGCATGCCCGCCGGGCGGGTCTCAGATTGAACGATGTGCAATTTGCGCGGGTCTGCGACGTGACTCCCTATGCGCTCGCGATCTCGAAGTGAACCCGAGGCCGACCGCCCGCGCGACCTTGAGGTGGCAAGCGCTTTTCGTGTGTAAGGGCGTTGATCACGATTGTCGCAACTCTAAGGGACCCCGTCGGCGCGCATATTGGCTGAGCGTCACACGTTCGTCCAGACTTTAATATTCCGACAGTCGTGAAAGCAAAAGGTCGTGAGATCGTAAGTGGCTTTTGGCATCTCGCGTTTTTTCGTTCTCACGACCTTACAGCAACCCGCCGCTCAATCGGCGTGTATACCGGCGTCTTTAATAACCTTGGCCCATTTGGCAATTTCGCTCTTCAGGAGGAATCCCAGTTCATCGGGCGAACTCGTGGCGGGCTCCACACCCGCGGCCGCGAAACGCTCGCGCACCTCGGATAGGGCGACGGCTTTTTGCAATTCCGCGTTCAGGCGAGCAACGATATCGACAGGAATGTGCGCTGGAGCATAAAAGCCCAAATGGCCCACCGCCTCGAAGCCCGGCAGGGTCTCTGCCACGGTCGGTACGCTGGGTATAACGGGATTGCGCTGCAAACTGCTCACGCCGAGCGCGTTCAGTTTGCCTGAATTGATTTGCGCGAGCGCTGAAGTCACTGCCGCGAACCCGAATTCCGTCTCGCCACTGACGATCGCGATAACAACAGGCGCGGAACCTTTGTAGGGCACATGCACAATGTCGATACCGGCGCGGCTCTTCAAAAGTTCGCCCGCGAGGTGCGTGCTCGATCCGGTTCCCGCAGATGCGTAATTCAGCTGGCCGCGTCGAGAGTTGGAGAGCGCAATCAATTCCTTCACCGATCTTACCGGTAGCGACGGGTGAGCCACGAGCACATAGGCGGCCGATCCGACTTTGGCGATCGGGGCAAAATCTCTGAGAATGTCATAGGGCAGCCTGGAATACATGGTGTTGGCCCCAAGCGAAATGCTCGTCACGATGAAAAGTGTGTAGCCATCTGGAGGAGACTTCGCGACCGAGTCTGTTCCTATGATTCCGGCCGCGCCCGGCCGGTTCTCGACGACGAATGACTGCCCGAAAACCTGGCTCAACTTCGTGGCTAGGACGCGACCGACGACATCAGTGCCGCCACCGGGCGGAAAAACATCGATGATGCGCACTGTTCTCGTGGGATAAGATTGGGCGGCGGCAAATTGTGGAGTACTGAATACCACCGCAGTGCTTAAGAGCAACGAGACGGCACAGCGTAATCGGGCGACGTTCACGAGGGCCTCTTGGATTTTTCTGATTTGGTATTGCTACCGTCGGGAGACTTCAAGGATTGTTTACGCTAGGCTGCGCTTGATGTCAACGGCGAGTGCGCGTCGCTTCGGGTATAGACAACACGGGGCGTAAGTTTGTGATATTCAAGAGTTGAATAATGTTAGTGTTCGATCTCGATCGAGCTCGTTTCAGTCACCAGGAGGTTTCCCTTTCATGGCAACTCAAAACACCACGTCTGGCGCGGCGCCCTTTTGCATGATGATTACTTTCGAAATCTCTCCCGAGGACGAGTCTGAGTTCAATGATATCTACGATCACGATCACATTCCCAATATACTCAAACTTCCTGGAGTCCTCGAGATCATTCGGTTTCGAGATGCACTGCCAAACGAGAGAGGATTTCTTGTCTACTCGGCAATCTATTTTCTCGCGAAAGAAAACCTCCACGAAACGCCGGAATGGAAAGCGTTGTCCGAACTCGGTCGCTGGGCGCCCGTCATCCGCCCGAAAGTAAAATCTCGGGCGCGACGAGCTGGTCCCGTCATTGCGCGATTCACGGGTTAACGGCTCGCCATAAAAATGCCCGAACGTTCTGACGTAGTAGTTTCGCAACTCGCGCCGACCGGTAAAGTGCGCGCAGCCATCAACTTCGGCAATCCTCTGCTCACCGCTAAAGACTCTACGACCGGCGAGTACAAGGGCATCGCTTTAGATATCGTCCGGGAACTGGGCCGGCGGCTTGGTGTTCCCGTTGAGATTGTCGGCTACGATTCCCCGGGAAAATTGGCCGACGCGGTGAAGTCAGGCGTGTGGGACATCGGATTGATCGGCGCCGAGCCGCAGCGCGCGCAGGATATTACGTTCACCGCCGCTTATCTGGAAATCGAGGCGACCTACCTTGTGCCGCCGGAATCGCCGTTTCGCACCATAGCCGACGTAGACCGCGAGGGCGTGCGAATCGCACTGCTGGCTAGGAGCGCTTACGAGCTCTACTTGAGTCGCAACTTGCATCACGCAAAGCTCGTGCTGGAAAAAAGCTTCGATTCCACGTTCCAGCGCTTCGTCGCAGACAAGTTAGATGCCATCGCCGGACTCAGGGCACAACTCGTGGGTGACGCCGAGAAATTGCCCGGATCGCGCTTGCTCGACGGTCGATTTACTGCAGTTCAGCAAGCCATCGGCATTCCGAAAGACCGAGCAGCCGGCGCAGAGTACTTGCGCGGGTTCGTAGAGGACATCAAGACCACGGGGTTCGTGGCGCGCGCCATCGAGAAGAACGGCATACGCGGCGTGGCCGTAGCATCGATCGCGCCGCCGCAAGAACCATGAAATGGATAATTGTCGCGCGATGGACGCTTCTACGCCTGTCGGTGGCGAATTCGTGATCAGGCGGCGATCGGGATTTGAAACAGCCCACGACAATGCTGCTGCCAAGTGTACCGCTGCATTGCGGCGGGCGTACGGGATGACGCGCCGGCGCGGCACGCCGGCGTGGTGCCATCGAGC
>JANXRI010000098.1 GCA_025353085.1 Betaproteobacteria bacterium | reverse complement strand
ACCTGGGGGTATGTATATGCGGTGGATGCCGCAACGGGCAAGGAACTGTGGCGCTATGACCCGAAACCCGATTATTTCAGAGGCCGGCATCCCTGCTGCGACTTGGTCAATCGCGGCGTGGCGGTGTGGAAGGGCAAAGTGTTTGTGGCATCAGTGGACGGTCGCCTGCATGCCATCAGCGCCGCCACCGGCAAGAAAATCTGGGAAGCCGACACCATTACCGATCATAAGGCGCCGTATTCCAGTTCGGGCGCGCCGCAAATCGCCGGCAACGTCGTGGTCATCGGCAACAGCGGAGCGGACATGGGCCACACGGCCGTGCGCGGCTATGTCGCTGCCTACGATTTGGAAACCGGCGCCTTCAAGTGGCGTTTCTACACCGTGCCGCCCGCGGTCGGCAAGCCCTACGAGAACCCCGAATTGGCGCAAGCCGACAAGACCTGGGATTCGCACCGCAAGCCCGAGTACAACGGCGGCGGAACGGCCTGGGATGGATTCGCCTACGACCCGGCCTTGAATCTGGTGTACTTCGGCACCGCCAACGCGGCGCCTTATGATCTGCGCCAGCTCGGGCCGGCAAAGCTCGACAGTCTGTTTACCGCATCCATCATTGCTCTGGATGCCACCACCGGGCGGATGGCCTGGTACTTCCAAACCACGCCGCGCGACAGCTGGGACTACGACTCCGTGCAGAAGCTGATCCTGGCCGACGTGCCCGTCGACGGGGTCAATCGGCCGGTCATCATGCAGGCTTGCAAGAACGGCTTCTTCTATGTCCTCGATCGTAAGAGCGGCAAGCTGCTCTCCGCGAAAAACTTCAGTTACGTGAATTGGGCCTCCCATATCGACATGAAAACGGGGCGGCCGGTTGAATCGGAGGTGTCGAAACGCCTGCGGGCTGGTGAGCAGATTCAGCTTTATCCGAGCATTCGCGGCGGCAAGAACTGGATGCATGCGGCATTCAATCCCAACACGGGACTTCTCTATGCAAGCACCAACGAGGGCTATTCGAATTACAAACTGATCCCGGTCGGGCCGTTCAAGCCGGGCTTTCGTTATCAGGGCGTCGAGGCCACGTACTCGCCGGTCACGCCCGACACGGTCGGCGGATACATTCAGGCGATCGACCCCATGACAGCGAAGCCGAAATGGAAAGTGCCGATCATGGGTCAATTGCCAGGCTCGGCAGTGCTCGTCACCGGCGGCGGTCTGCTGTTTACGGGTCTGCACACCGGAGAAGTTATCGCAGTGGACGCTGACAACGGCGAACAACTGTGGCAGTTTAAGACACCGTCCGGGGTGAACGCGCAGCCTGTGACGTGGACGCGCAATGGCCGCCAATACATGACGATCCTCTCCGGCTCCGGCGGCACAACTTCGCAGCGGCGCGGCCTGCCGGATATTCCGCTCGGCGGCACCCTGTTCACATTTGCGTTACCGGAATAGTCAGGGGCCAAAAGAATGGTGAGCCACAACCTCTTGGTCGGCTGCGTGTTGACGCTCGCCTCGGCAAGTGCCGGCGCACAGGAGACGTTCACGCCTGAACGCATCAAGCAGGGCGCCACCAACTACTCGCAGAATTGCGCGCCTTGCCACGGCCCGCGCATGTCGGACCCGCAGGGTGCGTTCGATCTGCGCACGTTTCCGCCCGACCAGAAAAGCCGCTTTTTGAATTCGGTTACCAATGGCAAGAACAGCATGCCGCCGTGGGGCGGCCTGTTTAACGCTGACGATATCGAAGCGCTGTGGGCCTACGTGGTGGCGGGCGAAAAAAAATAGTAAGACGACACCATGACTGTGCATCCAGCGATCTACACCCGAACGGCCGTCATGTTGCATTGGTTGATCGGCGTCTGCGTGCTGTCACAGATCACGCTCGGGTTGTGGATGATCACGATTCCGAAAAGCCCGCCCGGCGTGCGCGCGGGTTGGTTCAACGTTCACAAGTCAATCGGAATCACGCTCGCCGTGCTGATACTGCTTCGGTTCGCGTGGCGTTTGTTTCATCGCCCGCCGCCGCTGCCCGCGACGATGCCGGCGTGGGAACGCACGGCCGCTAAAGCCAATCACTGGCTGCTTTACGCGTGCATGATCGTGATGCCGGTAGCGGGCTACCTGGGCTCGTCGTTTACGAAGTATCCGATACTTTATTTCGGCATCAAGTTGCCCCAATGGGGCTGGGACTCACCGGGGCTCAAGGAACTGTTCAGTCAGGTGCATTACGTCACCGCGGGTATTTTCATCGCGCTGATCTCGATACATATCGCGGCGGCAATCAAGCATTGGCTCGTCGATCGTGACGGCGTCGTGCAGCGCATGTGGTTTGGGCCGCGCGAGACAACGGTCGAGCGCATTGCACCGGGCGAAGGGGCAGTGCAGGGAGCGAATAGGTGATTGAGTGATTAGGTGATTCAATCACTCAATCACTCACCGAATCACCGAATCACCACTCCCCACGGCAATTCGCCGACCGTTACGTCGGTTATCTTTTGATTGGTCTCGGTGTCGATGACCGAAACAGAATTCGAGCGGCCGTTCGCAACGTAGAGTTTCTTGCCGTTCGGGGTGATCGCCATATTCCACGGGCGGCGGCCCACCGGCACGGTCGCAATTACTGTATCGCTTGCCGTATCGATCACTGACACGGTGCCATCAGTTCCATTGGAAATGAACACCCGCTTGCCGTCTGGCCGCACCGCGACGCCATTCGCGCGCTGCCCGGCCTTGATCGTCTTCAATACCGTTTGTTTGGCCGTGTCAATCGAGTAAACCAGGTGCGCTTCCTCGGCTGCGACGTACGCGCGGCTGGAGTCCGGCAGAAAACCGATGCCGCGCGGCCGCTGGCCCGTCTTGATTGACCCGACCTGTTTCTGCGTGCGCGCATCGATCACATCGATCACATCGCTGTCCTCGGCGCTCACGTACAGCCATTTGACGTCGGGACTGAATACTGCGTGCTCGGGATTTTTGCCTTTGACCTTGAGGTTCAACATGAGCTTGTTGGTCGCCGTGTCGATAAACGCGATGCTGTTGCTTTCCTCGACCGCAACCACCACCCATTTGCCGTCGGACGAGATGCCCACGCCTTCCGGCGATTCGCCGAGCTCGACTTTGGCGACGATCGCTTTTTTAGCGATATCGATCACGTTCAATGCGCGCTGCGGCTGGTCGCTCACGTAGAGAAATTTACCGTCCGGGCTTACCGCGATGCCGCGCGGCTTTTCACCCGCCTTGATTTCGCCGGTCACGCGGTCCGTCGCCGTGTCGATGATCGAAACGGTGCCGGATTTTTCGTTGGGCACGTACGCGTAGGGTTGCGCATAAGCCGGGCACGCGATGACGAGAGCCGCGACGACGGCGGCAGTATGATTCTGGGTCTGCATTGAAGATCCTCCGGCTGTTTTAAGACGACCGCAAGTATCGCAAAGAAGCCGTAAGCGGTCGAGCGATTGCCAACACATTGGTGTTTTTTCAGGCGAGCGACGATGTCATAATCGAGCGTCAGACTTTCAGCGGACCGCTTGATATGCACCTCACAGGCTTCCCGTTCGGCGTGACCGACTGGTCGACGCTCGAGCGCACCGAACACAAGGGTGCGACCGGCACGTCGTACTGGCGCACCGTGCAATGCGGCGACGTGCGCGTGCGCATGATCGAATACACTGCCGGCTATCTGACGGGTTACTGGTGCGCCAAAGGTCATGTGTTTTTTTGCGTCGAAGGCGAGCTCGAGATCGAACTCGAAGACGGGCGCAAATTTGCGCTCACAGCGGGCATGAGCTTTCAGGTCGCGGACGATGCCGAGCGCCATCGAAATTTCACGCGCGGCGGCGCCCTGTTTTTTGTGGTTGATTAATTCATTCCTGATTGAAAGAACCTCATGACCGATCCGCCAAGCCGTCCGCCGTTGCCGCCGTTCACGCGTGAAACCGCGGCGCAGAAAGTGCGCATGGCGGAGGATGGCTGGA
>JANXRI010000402.1 GCA_025353085.1 Betaproteobacteria bacterium | reverse complement strand
CGGCAAAACCGCGACGGACCCCGCACCCAGTCAGGAAGACCTGCGTTCGGGCACTCGCAGCAACAGCCTTCATGGCGACGATCTGAGCAGCATCAAGCTCAATCTCGACATGGTTTAGACCGTATTCGCGGCGCCTGTCCGCGATGCCGCAAGCTTCGACCGTCCGCCATCTCATTGAGCGCGCCTCGACGCGTCTCACACGCGCACGACTTACATTCGGACACGGCATTCCGGGCGCGTGGGATGAAGCGGTCTATCTGGTCCTGCACGTCCTGAAGTTGCCACCCGACCGGTTGACGCCCTATCTTGACCGGATTGTGACGCCGCGCGAAACGGCGCGTGTCGCTATGCTGGTCGCCGAGCGCATCAAGCGCCGCATTCCCGTCGCCTACCTGACACGCGAGGCGTGGCTCGGCGACTTCCGGTTTTACGTCGACGAGCGCGTAATCGTGCCGCGCTCGTTCATTGCCGAACTGTTAGCCGAGCGCATTTCGCCGTGGTTGCCGCCGCGACGCCGCATTCGGCGCGCGCTCGATCTCTGCACGGGCTCAGCTTGTCTCGCCATCGTTCTTGCAAAGACATTCACGGGCGCGACGATCGATGCGGTTGATCTCGACCGGCGCGCATTGAAGGTGGCCGGGCGCAACGTTGCCGCCTATCGGCTACGGCAACGCATACGGTTACTGCATTCCGATATGTTCTCGGCAGTAAGCCATGAACGCTACGATCTCATTATCGCCAACCCGCCGTACGTGAGTGCAGAAGTCATGCGCAAGCTGCCACGTGAATATCGGCACGAGCCAGCGCTGGCATTAGCGAGCGGCGAGGATGGGCTCGACGCGGTGCGTATAATCCTGCGCGAGGCCGCGGGCCATCTCACGGACAAAGGCTTGCTCGTCGTTGAAGTCGGACACTATCGCGCACGCGTGGAAGCAGCGTTCCCGCTCTGCCCATTCATCTGGCCGCAGACCAGCGGCGGCGACGATTGCGTGTTTATTCTCGACCGCGCCGGGCTGCACGCGGCGCAGGCACGGGTTCAGACTCCGCCGCAGTCTCAGGCTGCTGTGCCGCCTCGAGCCAGTCGAGCAAGCGCCGGGTTTCGTCGCTCGTGAGTTCGTAATACTGGTTGCGTTTAACGCGCGACGGCAAGTCGACCGGACCGTAGCGCACCCGCATCAACCGGCTCACTACGAACCCGAGTTTCTCAAAGAGCCGTCGCACGATACGGTTACGGCCTTCCTTCAGCACGACGTGGCACCACTGGTTGGCGCCTTCACCCCCGCGCAAATCCACGCGCTCACAACGTGCCATCCCATCGTCGAGCTCGACGCCCTGCATCAGTTGCTGCACGTGTTCCTGCTGCAGCTTGCCCATGACGCGCACCGCATACTCGCGCTCAATCTCGAAACGTGGATGCATCATGCGATTGGCAAGCTCGCCCGAAGTCGTGAACATGAGCAGCCCGCAGGTATTGAAGTCGAGGCGGCCGATCGATATCCATTTCGCGCCGGATAAAGCGGGCAGACGCTCGAACACGCTGGGACGCCCGCGTGGATCATCACGGCTCGCGATTTCGCCTTCCGGCTTGTGATACAGCAGAACGCGCGGTAAGCGTGAAGCGGCGTGCGCGCGCACGATGCGCCCGGACACCTTGATCTGGTCAGTCGGGCCGACGCGCGCGCCGATGGTAGCGACCTCGCCATTGACGGTGACGCGCCCGCCGCTGATCAGCACTTCCATGTCGCGCCGTGAACCGAGGCCTGTTTGCGCCAGAACTTTCTGCAATTTTTGCGTCGGCTCATCCACTGCCGCCGGCTTGTTGCGGCCGCCGCGCGGCGTCACCGCCGCGCGCTGTGGCGGGTCCGCGCGCGCGCCCGGCCGCGCTTTACGTTCCGGCGCTTTACGGTCTGATTTGTGCGGGCGGTTCATGGCGCCGCTTCAATCGAGCGGCGTTCGATTACTGCCTGCGCGAGCGTGCCGCTGTCGACATGCTCGAGTTCGCCGCCGACGGGCAGACCGCGCGCAATGCGCGTCACTTTAATGTCACGTGCCAGCAACAACTCCGCAATGTAATGCGCAGTCGCCTCACCTTCCATCGTAAAGTTGGTCGCGACGATTACCTCGCTGACCAAGCCATCGTCCGCGCGTTTTATCAGGCGGTCCAGATGAATATCCCTGGGGCCCACCCCGTCCAGCGGCGACAGCCTGCCCATCAACACAAAATACAGCCCTTGATAGCATTCGGCCTGTTCCATCATCAACATATCGGCGGGCGTCTCGACCACGCATAAGAGGCGCGTATCGCGCCGGGGCGAACGGCAAAGTCCGCACAGCTGCTCTTCAGTAAAGGTATTGCAGCGCTCGCAGTGCTTGATCAGCTCGAGCGCGCGACCGAGTGCGACGCCGAGCCGCGCGGCACCGGTATGGTCGCGTTGCAGCAAGTGATAGGCCATACGCTGCGCCGACTTCGGGCCGACGCCCGGCAGGCAGCGCAATGCCTCGATCAATTCTTCGAGGCTCGAAGGATTTTTCATGGACCAGAAATCAACGGTGAAGGCCGCAGGATATCGGCGCTGCCGATACTCCTCGATTCATTCACGCTGCCGCCTTCATCCGGGCGTTTCAAAACGGCAACTTCATACCGGCAGGCAAACCCATTCCGGCCGTCATGCCGCCCATTTTTTCCTGGGTCGTCGCCTCGGCGCGGCGCACCGCGTCGTTCATCGCAGCGGCGATCAAATCCTCGAGCATGTCTTTGTCGTCTTTGAGCAAACTGTCGTCGATCGTAACCCGTTTCACGTCGTGACGGCAGGTCATGATTACTTTAACCATGCCGGCGCCGGACTGGCCTTCGACTTCGATCGTCGCCAGTTCCTCCTGCATTCGCTTCATGTTCTCCTGCATTTTCTGCGCCTGCTGCATGAGTCCTGCGATACCGCCTTTCATCATGATGCGCTCCTTATTGCACGGGTTTGATGGTGGATGGCAATACACGCGCGCCGAAATTGTCGATCAGATCGCGCACGAAAGGGTCGCCGTCGATAGCCGCGGCGGCGGTGGTCAACCTCTGTTCGCTATCCCGATCGCGGATTTCCGCGATCGTGGTACCGCTGCTGGGAGCGATTGCAATGTCGAGCTTCAACTTCGCGCCGAAATGTTGCTCGAGTGCAGCCTTCAGCCGGTCTTGATAGACGCGGTCATTCAAATGGCGCTGCGCATGCGGCACACGCAACTGAATAAGGCCGTCCTGCCACGTGACCAATTCGCAATTATGCGCAAGCATGCGTTCCATACCGGCAAGCGGCAGACGGTTGATCAAAGCGTTCCAGTCGCCGTCAAACGGCTTTTTTTTTAATTCTTCCGCCGGCATGGCGGGCGCGGCTGGCGCAGCTTTACCTGGTGTAGTGCCCGCTGAAGATTGCCGCGGCTGCACCCTGTCGGCAGACGGTTGGCGCACGGGCGCGTCGCTGCCGGGCATGAACGCAAGCATGCGCATGAGCGTCATCGTGAAGCCCGCATACTCGTCCGGCGCCAGGCCCAGGTCCTGGCGGCCGGTCACTGCAATCTGATACAGCAGTTGAATTTCCTCGGCGCCGAAAGCTGCGGCGAGCTCCATGATGGCAGCGTGATCGGGATCGTCCGCGGCAATCGCCTGCAGGACTGTCTGCGCCAACGCTACCCGGTGCAATAGTGTCGCCAAATCCTGCAATGCTATTTCGAACGACAGGCTGCGCTCCGCCATGCGATCTGCGACCGCGATCAATGCGGCGCCGTCGTGCTGCTGCAACGCATGCAGAATATCGCGCAGATATTCCTGCTCGACGCTGCCCAGCATCGCGCGCACGGACGTGTGCTCGACGCGTCCACCGCCATGCGCGATCGCCTGATCGAGCAGGCTTAAGCTGTCGCGCATGCTGCCGTGGGCGGCGCGCGCCAGCAGCGTCAATGCTTCATCATCGCCGGTGACTTCTTCGAGCGCGAGTATTTTTTTCAGCTGCGCTTTGATTTGCGCCTGCGGAATCTGTTTGAGATTGAACTGCAAACAGCGCGATAAGACAGTCACCGGAATTTTCTGCGGATCGGTCGTGGCCAGAATGAATTTGACATGCGCCGGCGGCTCTTCGAGCGTCTTCAGCATCGCATTGAACGCGTTGCGCGAGAGCATGTGCACTTCGTCGATGATATAAACCTTGAACCGGGCGCTCGTCGGCGCATAGAGCGCGGTTTCGAGCAGGTCGCGCATGTTGTCGACCTGGGTGTTAGACGCGGCATCGAGTTCGATCAAATCGATGAAGCGTCCGGCGTCAATTTCAGTGCAGGCCGCGCATTTGCCGCAGGGTGTCGCGGTAATGCCGGTTTCGCAGTTAAGCGCTTTGGCAATGATGCGTGCGAGCGTGGTTTTGCCGACGCCGCGCGTGCCGGTGAAAAGATACGCGTGATGCAACCGTTGCTGAGTGAGGGCGTTGGTCAGCGCTTTTACCACGTGCTCCTGGCCGACCAGCTCGGTGAAGGTCCGTGGCCGCCATTTGCGGGCAAGAGCCTGACTCACGGGTGCAAGCGCCCGGCGGCGGCTCGGTAGAAATAAACTGCGGGATTCATGACGGACACGCGCCGCCTATGCGCGTTAGAAATGGTATTGCAGGCGCACTTCGTTGTAATTGACGCCCTGGTTCGGCCCCTTGATACCGGCATTGGAGAAATGCTGATAGCGATAACCAATGTCATACATGCCCTTATCGCCGAAGCGCACGCCCGCGCCGAGATGGTCGCCGAACTGGAAACTGCTGCCGAACTGACGCTGGGCGTTGAGCGAGGTCGCCGACAGCAGATGGACGCCGACGGCGGCTTCTACATACGGCGAGATCGCCGAACGCGTCGTCTGCTGGAAACGAAACACCGGCGTAAAGCCGATATCGATAATGCTCTTGTGCGTTTTGGCCGTGCTGTTGTTGCTCCAGTATCCGAAGTCGGATTCCCAGTAACCGCCCAGATGCCAGTTACCGACTTCAACGAGCTTTTTGTTCCAATCCCATTGCACACCGACGCGGCCCATATTGACGCTGACGTTCGAAGAGTCGGAATGACCGTACTCGACCGACACGCCGTCTATCGCATGCGCTAACGGGCTGGCCGCAAACACGATTGCCGCGGCGATCAGGAATTTGGCGTTTTTCACAATGAGTCCTTGAGCAACTGGAAGGTTCGAAGGCATGGCCATGATATCGCAAAAGAAAAAGGGTGGCGAGCCTGATCCCCGGCACTTGCAGAGAATAGCTTTGGCTGCTTCCTTCCGGACCTGACCAGATTCACTACATTGCAATGCGGGGGGGCCCGCCGTAGTTCGTTGCCGCAACAGAAGCTTTGCAGCCTGGTCGCATTATGCCCGTAGTTGCGAAATACGGCGAGTCCAGATTCGCATCCCAACCGCGGGTTGGCAGCAAATAGCGCGTGATACAATTTTTGTAGGAATTGAGCTGAATCTACCGGCGCAGCCGCAAATATGAGCCGCGACCACCGGCAACCGCGCACGATTATCCGGCATTCAATCGCAAGAACACTCGGAGGACAGCATGGCGACTCAAACAATCGAATCGGTCTTGAACGAAACGCGCACCTTTGCGCCCAGCCCCGCGTTCGTCAAGCAAGCCAATATTTCCGGCATGGACGCCTATAACAAATTGTGCGCCGAAGCGGAACGCGACTACACCGGCTTTTGGGCCCGTCTCGCGCGCGAACACGTGCTCTGGCATAAGCCGTTCACGCAAACCCTCGACGAGTCGAACGCACCTTTTTACCGCTGGTTCGCGGACGGCACGTTGAATGCGTCATACAACTGCCTTGACCGCCACCTGCAGACGCAACCCGACAAGGTTGCGATCATATTCGAGGCTGATGACGGGCAGGTCGCCAGGATTACCTATAAGGAACTGCATCGACGCGTTTGCATGATGGCCAACGGGCTCAAGAGCCGGAACATTAAAAAAGGCGACCGCGTGTTGATTTACATGCCGATGTCGGTCGAGGCCGTGGTCGCAATGCAGGCCTGTGCGCGGATCGGCGCGATTCACTCGGTCGTGTTCGGCGGGTTTTCGGCAAAAAGCGTGCAGGAGCGAATCATCGATGCGGGCGCGGTAGCCGTGCTCACGGCCGATGAGCAGATGCGCGGCGGCAAGCCGATTGCGCTCAAAGCCGCGGTCGATGAGGCGCTGACGCTCGGCGGCTGTGAATCGATCAAAAGCGTGGTCGTCTACAAACGCACTGGCGGCAAGGTGCAATGGAATGCCCGGCACGACGTATGGCTGCACGACCTCGTCAAGACCCAGGCGGATACCTGCGAGCCGGAATGGGTCGACGCCGATCACCCGCTGTTCATTCTTTACACCTCGGGATCGACCGGTAAACCCAAAGGCGTGCAGCATTCGACCGGCGGGTATTTGCTGCAGGCGATCCTGACCATGAAGTGGACGTTCGATTACAAAACAAGCGACGTTTTCTGGTGCACCGCCGACGTCGGCTGGGTCACCGGCCACTCGTATGTATGCTATGGACCGCTCGCCGTCGGCGCGACTGAAATTATTTTCGAAGGTGTGCCGACGTATCCGGACCCAACGCGCTTCTGGCGCATGATTCAGGATCATAAAGTCAGCGTGTTTTATACTGCGCCCACCGCCATCCGCTCCCTCATCAAGCTTGGCGCCGATCTGCCGAAGAAATTCGATCTGTCATCGTTACGCATCCTCGGCACCGTCGGCGAGCCAATCAATCCGGAAGCGTGGATGTGGTATCACGAAACCGTCGGTCAGGGCCGCTGCCCGATTGTCGATACCTGGTGGCAAACCGAAACGGGCGGTCACATGATTACGCCGTTGCCGGGCGTCGTCACCACCAAGCCCGGGTCATGCACCCTGCCCCTGCCCGGCATCATCGCCGCGATCGTCGACGAGGCCGGTCACGACGTTGAGAAAGGCAAAGGCGGCTTTCTCGTCATCAAGCGGCCATGGCCGTCGATGATCCGCACCATCTGGGGCGATCCCGAGCGCTACAAAAAGTCGTATTTTCCAGCGGACTTCGATGGCAAATATTATCTCGCCGGCGACGGCGCCAATCGCGATCTCGATGGTTACTTCTGGATCATGGGCCGCATCGACGACGTGCTGAACGTTTCCGGCCATCGGCTCGGCACCATGGAAATCGAATCCGCACTGGTTGCGAATCCGTTGGTGGCGGAAGCAGCGGTGGTGGGCCGGCCCGATGACCTAACCGGTGAAGCGGTGGCGGCGTTCGTGGTGTTGAAGCAGGTGCGCCCCACCGGTGAAGACGCGAGAAAAATCGCCAAGCAGTTGCAAGACTGGGTCGGCAAAGAAATCGGTCCGATCGCCAAACCGCGCGACATCCGCTTCGGCGACAATCTGCCGAAAACGCGCTCGGGAAAAATCATGCGCCGCTTACTGCGCTCGATCGCGAAGGGCGAGGAAATCACACAAGACGTGTCGACGCTCGAAAACCCGGCGATCCTGCAGCAATTGAAGGAGCCGATTGCCTGAGGCGCGACGTTAATCCAGCCGTCCCGCCACCCGGCGGGTTCGAAATGTCCACGTCAACAATGTAAGTTCACCCGTTGTCTGACTAACGGTGTTGCCCGAACTAAGCAGCCCGGGGCTGCCGTCCATAACGCAAAATCATCTGTTAAAATCCGCGCCTTCCGGAGAGATGGATGAGCGGTTTAAGTCGCACGCCTGGAAAGCGTGTGTACGTAGCAATACGTACCGTGGGTTCGAATCCCACTCTCTCCGCCAAATTAC
>JANXRI010000056.1 GCA_025353085.1 Betaproteobacteria bacterium | reverse complement strand
AAATTTGCGTCGGCGGTTTTCCTTCACAGTGTCGGTCAGCGTCATGCGCGTATCGGCGGCGGGGCAGATCGCGTTGGCGGTGATGCCGTTCTTGTAGGTTTCCTTGGCGATCGAGCGTGTCAACGCGATGATGCCGGCTTTCGATGCGCTGTAATTGCATTGGCCGACCGAGCCTTTGAACGCGTCGGATGAAAAGTTGACGATGCGGCCAAAGCCCGCCTGACGCATGTATTTGATCGCGTGATGCGCGGTGTTCCAATGGCCCTTCAGATGCACCATGACGACCGCGTCGAAATCGTCTTCCGACATATTCCAGATCATGCGCTCGCGCAAATTGCCGGCGACGTTGACCAGGATATCGATCTTGCCGAACTGCTCGATGCACTGATTGATCATCAGGCCCGCTTTGAGATAATCGGCAACCGAATCGTAATTGGCCACCGCCTTGCCGCCGGCTTTTTTAATTTCGGCGACGACGTCGTCGGCGGGGCGCTCTTCGGTTTTCTCGCCACCGCGTCCCACGCCGGGATCATTGACGACGACGCTCGCGCCCTGTTCGGCCAACAACAAGGCGACTGCCCGGCCGATGCCGCGTCCAGCGCCCGTAACTACCGCTGCTTTTCCCTTCAGATGCATGCTTGCTCTCCTTGATTAAAATATTTCGCTAATTCGCGACAGCGAATTAGCGCCATTCTCACCCTCGCCTTTTGGGCGGGCCGGGGGATTGAGCGTTCAGTCTGTCATCCATCATGAAACGCTCAATAATTGGGTGACGCGCATTCATTCGAGTTTGACGCCGATCGCGCGCACGAGTCTGGCGCTTTACGCGGTCACCCCTAGGCGAGGCCGGTGTTCGCACAGCGCAGCGAGTAACGTGACGATCGAACGTTGAGGCACTCGCAATTCTGGCACAGAATGCAGGACGCGTTACAGGCCGCGCGACGCGATGTTTGATTGTAGAATTCCAGCGCCGGCTGAGACCAGGCGAGCGCCGGCGCCTAAATAAGCCGGATATAAATCCGGCAGTCGGTCGCCTGCGGAGGAACATCAATGTTGCACGAAAAATTACTGGTTGGCTATTTAGCGAGCTCGCTACTGCTCGCCGCCGCCGCGTGCGCGCAAAACTATCCGGAAAAAAACATCACGCTGCTGCATGCGTACTCACCCGGTAGCAGCAGCAGCGTGACGCTGCGCGCGCTCGGTGAAGCGGCGGCCAAAACGCTCGGCAAAAAAATAGTCGTCGAGGACAAGCCCGGCGCCGGCGGCGCGCTCGCGCCCACGTACATGCTGAAGATGAGCAAGCCCGACGGTTACACGCTGTCGCAGTTGCCGCAGCCGATACTGCGCATCCCGCATATCCAGAAGGTCGAGTTCGACGTGTTGAGCGATTTCACCTGGATCATTCGCATCGTCGATTACACTTACGCGCTCGTCGTCAGGAACGAGGCGCCGTGGCGCAGCATCAACGAGCTCGTCAACTATGCGAAAGCGAATCCGGGCAAACTCACTTATGCGACTTCCGGCGTCGGCGTCACCATGCACATGGTGATGGAGGAACTCGCGTTAATGAACGGCATCCGCTGGGTGCACGCGCCGCACCGCACGACCGCCGACATGATGAACGCGGTAATCGGCGGGCACATCGACATGGTCGCGGCGGCCGTGAGCTACGCGCCGCTCGTCGAGGCAGGCAAAATCCGCGTGCTCGCGATTCTCGGCGCCAACCGCATCAAGCGCTGGCCCGATATTCCGACTGCCAAGGAGATGGGCTATGACGTCAATGCCAGCTCTTCATACGGCATCGGCGGGCCGAAGGGCATGGACCCCAA
The DNA here is from genome assembly GCA_025353085.1 of Betaproteobacteria bacterium. Classification (GTDB taxonomy): domain Bacteria; phylum Pseudomonadota; class Gammaproteobacteria; order Burkholderiales; family SG8-41; genus PALSA-1004. The sequence goes on along the minus strand of JANXRI010000056.1, from coordinate 7,404 downwards.
AATAGTGAAAACGCTGCACGATGCATTCAGGAAAGGCCTCGACGATCCGGACTTCATCAAAACCATGGAACAATACGATCAGGTCAGAAGCTATCTGAATACGCAGGACTACACACGCTGGGCGCGCGATCAATACACGGCCGAGAAACTCGTGGTCGAGCGTTTCGGGTTAAAACAATAAACACCGCTTAACGAGGACGAAGCATGGACAAGTCAATCGCCACACCGCAGGAAGCCATCAATGATATCGAGGACGGCGCAACGATCGCGATCGCCGGCTTCAGCGTCGGCCACCGTTTTGCGACGAGCCTGATATTGGCGCTGCGTGACAAGGGCACGAAAGACCTGTGCCTCGTGTGCAATTCGCTCGGCGACCCGGGCGCGCAGCGCGGGCAGATTCTCGCCGAAAGCAAGCAGGTTAAAAAACTGATCGCGGCCTTTTCAGTACGTCCGGGCACGCCGACCGCGAGCGAAGACCAGATCATCGCGGGCGACATGGAAGTGGAACTCGTGCCGCAGGGCATTCTGGTCGAGCGCTGCCGCGCGGGCGGCGCAGGCATCCCGGCGTTTTACTCACCGACGAGCGTCGGCACCGATATCGCCAAAGGCAAAGAGATCCGGGAGTTCGACGGCAAGCCGCACGTGCTCGAGCACGCGATCAAAGTCGATTATGCATTCCTGCGCGGCTACCGCGCCGACCGCCTCGGCAACGTGCAGTTTCGCGGCGGCAGTCAGAACTTCAATCCGAGTTTCGCCAAAGCTGCGCGCGTCGCGATCGTCGAAGTCGATGAAATCGTCGAGCCGGGCGTCATTCCGCCGGAGCTCATCGATCTGCCCGGCATCTTCGTGTCACGCATTATTAAAACGACCCAAGTCATCGATGGGAAGGCGTGGCGCCGGCCCGAGCGGCGACCGTCCGATCAACCGCGGCTTTACAACGGCAAACCGGCCTTGACGCGCGCCGGTATCGCCAGGCGCGCTGCGGCGCTCGTCAAAGACGGCACCTATGTGAATCTTGGCGTCGGCATACCGACGATGGTTTCAAATTATTTGCAAAAACGCGATGTGATTCTGCACGCCGAGAACGGCGTGCTCGGCTACGGCGAAATGGTTACGGGAGACGAGGTCGATCCGGATATTTATAACGCCGCCGGCCAGTTCGTATCGTTGAAACCCGGCGCGTCTTTTTTCGACAGCGTGACTTCGTTCGAGATGGCGCGCGGCGGCCACATCGACACGGTGATACTCGGCGCGTATGAAGTCGACCAGACTGGTAGCGTCGCCAACTGGAGTACCGCAGACGCGAAGCGCGGCGGCATTGGCGGCGCGATGGATTTGCTGTCGGGACAAGGCGACTTGATCATCGTAATGGAACATTGCGACAGCAAAGGCAGGCCAAAATTGAAGCGCGCCTGCGCTTATCCGCTGACCGGCAAAGGCTGCGTGAACTATGTCGTCACCGATTTAGCGCTCCTGCATTGGGTCGACGGGCGATTCGTGCTGGAGGAAGTCGCGCCCGGTTTTACCGCTCAGGAGGTCATGGCGCTGGGCCAGATGGAGATGACGCCGGCGGCCCAAATGAAGACGATGGAGTGATCGCTTCTTTTGCGGGCAAATAGCCGCCAGGGACGCTAAGCGCAAATTCGCGCGTCCGCACACTAAATAGTCGCGTCAATTACCGAATTATTTTTGTGTTCCGCCTTTGTTAGCAATCTGCTTCTAAACGCAGAGCAACCGCGCCCGAGCCGAGCGTCGATCCGCCGGCCGCGACCGTTAAATCCAGGTTCTCAGCCAAAGTGGCCATCTACACAAATGCAAAGCGGTGCAGATTGTCCTTGGCCACCGGGAGCAGGCGAATAAACCTGACCGTGCCGAACTGGCCGCAATGCTTTCTTAATATCGCTTCCAGCTCCGGCTCGGGGAGCTGAATATCTAGATTCAGCACAAGCGCTCGCTCCATCCGATCAAATAAACTGAAGTAGTCGCACGTAGAGTAATTCGCTTCCTGGCCCAAGCATCAGCCAATTCTTACCTTAGCCCCGCGAATCCACGCCCACGGTACGTTAGCGCACAAAGCGAAGCCACTCTTTGTAACGCCTGTGTTTAATCGCAAAAGCATCAGCTGTCGTTCCAGTGTCGCAGCCGCGGTCAGCGCTTATTCGCCGCCGCATCCCGCTGCCACAGATACTGGCGCCAGTGCATTCCAATCAGCACGGTGAACACGCTACCGATGGCGCAATAAATTCCGGCGGTCCATGCATAGCCGACGCCTGCAATCAGCGGACCCGAGATCAATAACCCCGGCACATTGCCGTTGATTGCCAGCATGCGTATTCCCATTACCCTGCCGCGCAATCGGGGGTCGGCATTGCGCAGCAGTAAAGTGGCCATTGGCACCTGGCTCATGCTTTGCGCGAAACCGGCGAACACGAGCGCCACTATGCCGGCGGCCGGCGTCTGCATCTGAGAAAACACCAACATCAATGAGTACCACGCGACACTCGCAATCAGAATGATTCGCGCAGCGCGCACGGCGCTGCCGTGCCGGCTCAGGATAATAGAGCCCGTGAGCGCGCCGAATGATGTGCCGGCGACCATGTAGCCGAGAACGGCCTGGTTGCTGTGATAAATTTCTTTGACGACGTACGGCAGCAAGCCGTTCATCAGCGGAAACGCGGTCAAGTTGAGCAGAAAGGCGAGACACATCACCGCGAGCAACAGCGGCGTGTTGCGTACATACGAGAGACCTTCCTTCAATTCGCGCCACGGCGAGGCGCGCGCGGGGGCATTTCCGTGCGCGACCTGGGCGTCGGCGACCGCACGTACACCGCCAGCTTTCCAGGTGAGGAGCAGACTGCTGCCGTATAGAGCCGCCACGACCGCATAAGCCGCGCCCATTCCGAGCAGCGCAACGAGGCCGGCGCCGGTCAAAGCGCCCGCGATGCGTGCGGTGTCTTGCGTCGTGCGCTGGATGCCCATGGCCGCCATGAGTTGCGCGCTTGGCATCGTTGCACCGACGACTGCGGCACGCATGCCGATGTCCGAGGGACGCACGAGACCGGTCAACGCCGCGATGATAAACACGTATACCGGGGTGACGAGGCCCGCGAGCGTCAGCACCATCAGAGTAGTTGCCAGCGTGGCGTACACCGCGCGCATTGCGCACAGCAGATTACGATGGCCGATGCGATCGCCCATCACGCCGAACATCGGGCCGATCAAGGTGCCGGTAAACTGCAATGAGGCAAACAGCGCGAGCATCAGCACCGATTGAGTCTCGACCAGCACGTACCAGACGAGGATCAGCGACTCCATTTCGAACGCCCACGAAGTCGCCATGTCGGCGGGCCACTGCAAACGGAAACTGCGCAACCGGAAAGGCGCGAGCGCGGACGTCTCTGAAATGATGCTCACGACGCGCCTGCGCCAGAATCTCCTCCGTACATCATTACTCCATCGCGCTTCTTGTTGTACGCCTAGGATAACAGCGCCGCGGCGCGCGGTCGAAATGCTCTACCATAGCGGGTTCGCGGTGCGGCCACTGCAGCCCTAAGGGAGTCGGGACAATGCACGCGTTGGAAGCGCTGAAAGTCGTCGGCTCCGCTCTTTATCGGGAACGCCTGATGGCGTTCGTCGCCGATCCGGCGGCCAGCACACCAGCAGAATTCGCGGCGTATATTCGCAACGAATACGACAAGTACGGCAAAGTCATCAAGGCGACGGGCGCGCGCGCCGATTGACGGGTGCCGACAGTCTCCCGCACGCAACAGCAACTCAAATACCATGGACCAAACATTATGAACGCACGTGAAAACATCCGGGCCGCGCTCGCACAGGCCCACGCCGACCGCGAAAAAGCCGCCGCCGATCGGGCAAAGGCCGGCGCCAACTGGCGCAACCAGGATGACGCCAGCGTCACTTACGACAAGGTTCGCTCGAACTGGGTGCAGGCGGATGCCGAATGGAACCGGGCGAGCGCCCTAATCGAAAAGCTCGGCGTTGAATTCAAGGACCTCGAGCGCATGGACACTTTATTGCAGCAGCGAACGGCGCTTGAAGCCGCTCTCGTCAGAACGCGCGCCGAGCGCGACAAGGCGGACACCGCGCTGGCCGCGGTGGCACGGGCGCGCGCTGAACGCGAGCAGACTCCCACCGCCGCACCCGCGCCGGTCGAGCGCCGCGGCACCGCCAACGAACGGCGCAAGCCCCGTTCCGAGCGGCGCCAAAACCCCGCTGAGCGCCGGCTTGCCGGACGGAAAGCAACCAGCCCCGATAGCACAATTAAAGACTGGAACGACGCCGTCAGCCATTACAATACCGCGGACGCCGAATGGAACCGGGCGCGCGCCGCCCTCGCTGAATTCAACCGGGCGAACAGCCAACGATGAAGCCGCTGCGAATAGGTATAGCAGGCGCCCTGCTGATAATCGCCGGCTCGCCGTTCGCGGCAGAATGGCCAAGTCGTCCGATCGTCGTACTCGATGGCTTTGCGCCGGGCGGCGGCACCGACGTATTGATGCGTGTGATGGCGGTCGAAATGACCAGGACGTTCGGGCAGCCGGTGGTTGTTGAAAACCGCTCGGGGGCAAGCGGCCATATCGCCGCGGAAGCCATTGCGCGCGCGGCGCCCGATGGACAGATGATCATGATCCACACCGCGAGCATGATCACGAGCCGGCCACTGTACGCGAAGCTCGGCTACGATGTCGTACGCGACCTGGCACCGGTCACGCAGATTGTGCGCATACCCAACGTGCTGGTCGTGCCGCCTGCGCTGCCGGTCAAAAACATTCGCGAATTTCTGGCGCTCGCCAAGCGGCGGCCCGGCGAACTCGTGTTCGCTTCGACGGGTTTAGGTTTCATTTCGCATGTCGTCGGCGAACTTTTTCAGCAAGTCGCCGGCATCCGCAGCATTCACGTGCCGTATCGGGGCGCCGCACCGGCGACGATCGCATTGATTTCGGGCGAAGCGGCTTATGCGTTTATCGTACCGCTGGTCGTGCGTTCGCATGTCGAGGCAGGCAAGCTGCGCGCACTAGCCGTATCAACGATCAAGCGCACGCCTGTTTTCCCCGACGCGCCAACGCTCGATGAAGCCGGGATCAAGGGCATCGACATTCCGCATTGGTACGGGATTTGGGCGCCGCCCAAAACGCCGCCCGCGATAATCAACGCACTCTATCGCGAGTACGTGCGGGTGATGGCGCTGCCGGCTATTCGCGAGCGTTTCCAGCGCGAGGGCGCCGAACCCGTCGGCAGCACGCCCGCCGAGTTTGCGGCCTTCGTGCAAAGCGAAGTGACGCGCTGGACCGAAGTCGCACGCAAGGCGGGGCTCAAACCCGAATCGTAACGCCGGCGCCTGGGGATTATCCGATTTGGGGATGGGTGATGACGTAGCGCAGGAACCCGCTGTGCGGCGTGTATTTGTCGTACAGCCCGCGCGCGCGGTAATTGTTTTCTTTCGTGTTCCAGTATAGACGCGACCAGCCTTGCGTTTGCATTTCGGCCACCAGCCAGTCGACCAATTGTTTGCCCACGCCGCCTGCACGCAATTTGGGATTCACGAATAAATCCTGTAGATAGCATATCGGCGTCAACGTCGAAGTATTCTCGTGAACGATGTAATTGGCGATGCCGATTACACCGTCGCCGGCGCGCTCGGCAACGATGCCATGCACCGCGGAGACCGGATCCATGAGGCGCTGCCAAGTATAGTCGCTTACTTTCGGTGCTGGCTCACGCTCATAAAAAAGGCAATATCCATCCCACAGTTCGCGCCAGCGCGATTTATCGCGCGCTTCGAGTTTGCGTATTTTTGCGGTCATCGCTTTCATTCAAAACTTAAATTCCGCCAAGGCGTCGCGCCCAACTAAGTAGCGCAGGCGCCCCGCCTGCTACCGTGTCAATGTCGGCGCGGCACCCGCGCTACACTCACTCGACGGTCATGCCGGTGGCGGTGACAACTTTCGCCCACTTCTCCACTTCGCGTTTGACGAACGGCGTGAATTCATCGGTGTTCAATGGTGATGGCTCGGCGCCTTGCGCGTTGAGCCGGTCGCGCACCTCCGGTGTGCGCACGATGCGTAACGCCTCACTCGCCAACCGGTCGACCACTGCGCGCGGCGTGCCGGTGGGCGCAAATAGTCCGAGCCAGTTAATCATTTCATAGCCGGGCAATCCCGATTCGGCGATCGTCGGTAAATCAGGCAACAGTGTCGAGCGCTGGCTGCCGGTGATCGCAATGCCGCGCAGGCGGCCGCTCTTCGTTTGCGGAGACACCGACGCCGCGGTGCCGAACGTGACGGGAACCTGGCCCGCCACCACGTCGATGATGGCCGGACCGCCGCCTTTGTACGGAATGTGTACGAGCTTGATGTGGCCGAGATATTCGAGCAACACCGCGGCGATATGCGTCGAAGTTCCAGCGCCGGCGGATGCATACATGATTTGCGCGGGCCGCGCCTTGGCCAGCGCAATCAAATCCTTGACCGAATTCACTGGCAGCGATGGATGCACCGCGAGGATGTTGGGCGAATCCGAAAGCCGCGCGATCGGCTGAAAATCCTTCACGACGTTGTACGGCAGCTTGCGGTACAACGTCTGATTGATTGCATGCGTGCCTACGCTGCCGATCGTCAGCGTATAGCCATCGGGCGGCGAGTGTGCGGCAATTTCAGTGCCGACGACCCCGCCCGCGCCGCTGCGATTATCGACGACGACTTGCTGGCCAAGTGCCGAGGCGAGCGGAGCTGCTACCAACCGCGCCGTTAGATCGATATAGCCGCCGGGGGAGAAGCCGATCACGATGCGCACAGGTTTGACGGGATAGGTGTCGGCGGCGGTCGCATCACGGCCGGGCACGCCGCCCGCAAGCATGAGCGTCACCGCCAAGTGACACAAGGTTCGCACCATCATTTCCCTTGCGCCGGGACACCAAGCAGTTGCGTGAGCATGTTTGAATTGTCGAGTCGATCGAGCTTTCCTACGGTGTCGGCAATGCGCTGTGCGGTTGATGCCGACACGGTTTTGCGCGCGAGGTCCATAAATTTCTCGCCGATCTCAGCGCCGGACATCGGATCTTCATGACTGCCTTTGCGGAACAGCACCTGCGCTTCATGGCGCGCGCCGTTACGGCAGACGACTACCGCGCGGCACGCGACGCGGTGTTTGCCGCCGCCAGCGTCGAATGCAGGCTCGATCTCAACTTTCACGCGCCGCACAAATTCGAAAATTATCGGATCGCGCATTTTGTCTTCGGTGAATTGCGCGACGGTTGCACATCGCTCGAGCGCCATCACCGCCATGCCGTAGCGTAAATTCATTTGCGCGGCGAGCACGCCCTGAACTTTCGCCGGATCGTATTCCCAGCCGCAATGATGCAGTGTGTTGGTGCTGACATGCGCG
>JANXRI010000053.1 GCA_025353085.1 Betaproteobacteria bacterium | reverse complement strand
CGGCGCTTGTCGAGAAGATCGCCGCGCCTGTAAGCGGCCTCGGTCTGGTCGTCGATCGCGTGCGCGAGCGCCATTTCGCACACCTCGCGCGGGTAGCTCGTGCGTTCTGAAGCCCAATCCCGAAAGCTGCTGCGGAAACCGTGCACGGTGAATTTGGCGAGCTTCATTCGCTTCAACAGCTGCAGCATCGCCATGTTCGACATCGGCTTGTCCGGATCGCGGCCGGGAAAAATATAAACCGCATCATCCGCGCGCGGCAGATTCCGCAACAACGCGAGCGCCGGCGACGTCAATGGGACCACGTGCGGCCGGCCGGATTTCATTCGTTCGCCGGGAATCGTCCACGTGCTCGTCTCGTGATCGATCTCCTGCCACCGCGCGCCAACGGCTTCGCCGGTCCGCGCGATCGTGAACAGCAAGAACTCAAGCGCGCGCGCGGAGTCGTCAGGCTGTTCGCGGAGCTTCGGCACGAAAGCGGGAACCTCGAAGTACGGCATCGCGGGATGATGCTTGATCCGCTTACGGCGCTTATCCTTCGCCAGCAGATGGTCGAGATTGCCGCGCCAGCGCGCCGGATTGGGCCCTGCTCGGTATTTGAGCGCCGTCGCATAGTCGAGAACCTTCTCGATGCGCCCGCGCAACCGCACGGCGGTTTCCCGCGTCTCGCTCCAAATCGGCTCGAGCACTTCAACAACATGCCCGGGCTCAATGCCCTGAACCGGAAGCGGCAATATCTTTTTGCAGTACGATGGCCCGAGCGTGGTTTCCCATTGGTCGGCGTGCTTCGCGCTCTTCCAATCGACGCGGTGCGCCTTGATGTAGGCCGCGACGCACTCCTCGAATGTTTTGTTGCTCGCCGCCTGCAGTGCCTTTGCTAACCGCCCCTGGTTGCGCTCCTCGATCGGGTCGAGACCGTTCAACAACAATTTGCGGTAGTCGGAGGCGGCGGCGCGAGCATCCGCGAGCGTGACGGTATGAAGCGGGCCAAGCCCCATGTCACGACGCTTACGACGGAGTTCGTATCGGAACACCCACGACTTCGTCCCGGTGACCGACACCTGCAGCCATAGGTTGCCGCCGTCAGGGTAATAGCCTTGCGTGCGCTTCGCCGCAACACTTTTCGCCGAGAGCCGCTCCATCTGACGCGCCATCGTCAACCCACCTTTCTACCCATGTTCTAACGTAGGATGGTGCCGGACGAATTCGGACGTGTCAAGATAAGATTTTAATTTTCCCCTAGGAGAATCGTTCTGAAACGGACTGTGCGGGACTATTTCGGATTGGGTTCTGGCGGAAGGTGTGAGATTCGAACTCACGAGGATCTCGCGACCCTGCCGGTTTTCAAGACCGGTGCATTCAACCGCTCTGCCAACCTTCCGTGACCGGTTCCCCGTAAAGCGGTCGAGATAATACCATGCACTATCAGTCGCTTGCGAGGAAGGTCGAGAAGATCGAGGCATCAATTTGATTGCAACTTTTACCAGCATTGAGTAGTCTTACCCCAGAGTCGGAACCCCGGCCTACCGAGGAGTGTTAAATATATGCAACCGAACCTTATACCCAACCAGAATTCCTTTGGAATGCAGGCGGGTAGTGAGCAACTCGTTGTACAGCAACAACGGGTGCTCAGGAATACGTATCTACTGCTGGCGCTGACGCTGATCCCCACTGGAATAGGTGCGTTGATCGGCGTCAATCTGAACTTTGGCTTCATGCGCGCCAGCCCGATCATGTCGTCGATCGTGCTGCTCGCCGCGATCTACGGCATGTTTTTCGCGATCGAGAAAAATCGCGACAACGGCCTGGGCGTGGTCTTACTCCTGGGACTGACCTTTTTCCTCGGCGTGCTGCTCGGGCCGATTCTGCAGATGGCGGTGGGCCTTCGCAACGGCGGGCAACTCGTAGCGCTCGCCGCGGGCGGCACTGCCGCGGTGTTCTTTGCGATGGCGGGGATCGCGACCGTCAGCAAGCGCGATTTTGGCTTCATGACTAACTTCCTCGCGGTCGGCGGGATTGTCATCATGCTGGCGGTGGTCGCGAATATTTTCTTTGCGAGCCCGGTTATGTCGTTGGCGATTTGCGGCGCGTTCGTGCTGTTCAGCTCCGGCATGATTTTGTGGGAGGTGAGTCAGATCGTGCGCGGCGGCGAAACGAATTACGTTTCTGCAACGCTCACGTTGTACATGAGCATTTACAATCTGTTCACGAGTTTGCTGCAGTTGTTGATGGCATTTACAGGCAACCGCGACTAAAGCGAAGTCGGACTTCACAAAAAAGGGCATCTTCGGATGCCCTTTTTTTATCTCCACGATTTGGCGCCCTTCATGGCCGGTCGAACACGGCGATCGATTCGACGTGCGAGGTATGCGGAAACATGTTGACCACGCCCGCCGCCGTCAAGGTATAGCCGTTGGTATGAACCAGCACGCCGGCGTCACGCGCGAGCGTGGCGGCGTTACATGAGATGTAAACGATGCGGTGCGGCGCGTCTTCCGGCAAGGCGTTGATGAGCGCCACTGCGCCATCGCGTGGCGGATCGATCAGCATGCGGTCAAACCGGCCGAGCGCCGCAAGATCCGCCGCTTCAAGCTTGAACAGATCCTCCATGCGGAAATCCGCTGTGTCAGCCAGGCCATTGCGCACGGCGTTCGCTTGCGCCCTGACGACGAGCGAGCGCGCACCCTCGAACCCCATGACGCGGGCGCCACTGCGCGCGATGGCGAGCGTGAAGTTGCCAAGCCCGCAAAACATGTCCGCAATGCGTTCGCCCGGCTGAGCGTCGAGCAAGCGCATTGCCCTGCGCACGAGCACCCTGTTTACCGCGGCGTTGACTTGCGTGAATTCGGTCGGCGAAAAACCAATTTCAAGATTAAATTCGGGCAGCGTGTAATAAAGCACCCCGTCGTGCGGCGGATAAAACGGCACGGCGGTGTCCGGACCGCGCGGCTGCAAAAAGAATTGAACATGGTGGCGGTCGGCGAATTCACGCAGCACCTGCTCATCTTGCGGAGTCAGCGGTTCAAGAATGCGCAACACCAGCGCATCGGTGCCCTCGCCAATCGCGAGTTCGATTTGAGGCATCCGCTCGGGCTTGGACAGCGCATTGATGAGACCGCGCAGCGGCAGCAGCAGCGCCGAAATCCGCGGCGGCACCACCTCGCAGGTCGCCATGTCGGTGACGTAGCTGCTGCGCTTTTCGCGAAAACCGATTAGCGCGCCGCCTTTTTTGAACACGTAGCGTGCCGAGAAACGCGCGCGATGGCGATAACCCCAAGCCTCGCCATAGATTGCCGGCAGGATGCTGCCGCATTCGACTTTTCCGATATGCCGAAGATTGTCTTCGAGCACGCGTTGCTTCGCCGCCACCTGCGCGCGCGCATCGAAGTGCTGCTGGCTGCAGCCGCCGCATGTGCCGAAATGCGCACAACGTGGCGTCACGCGCATGAAAGCCGGCTCGATGACCTGCCCGACCTGCGCGAGCTCATAGCTCGGCTTCTTGATAAACGACGAGTAAGTGACGAGCTCGCCGGTCAGCGCGCCCTGGATGAAGATGACTTTGCCGTCGGCATGCGCGACACCGCGGCCTTCCTGGTCCAGCGACTCAACGCGGATCGAGTTCAACACGCTACCAAAACAACCGCCGGTTCAGGCTGGCCAGAGTTGCATGAATTCGCGCCAATGCGCGTCTGGCGCTTTTTCGAGCGTGGTTCGGACAAGAGAAATTTCCTGCTGATAGGTCTCCGGCGACAACGCGCCGCGCATCAATTGAAAGCGCAGATACACGAGATAGGTATTGGCGACATCCGCTTCGCAATATCCGCGAATCTGCGCAATGTTGCCTGCCTGCCAAGCCGGCCAAACTTGTGAGCCGTCGAGGCCGATTTTTCCGGGAAAGCCCAACAATTGCGCAAACTGATCAAGCGGCGCCGCGCCGCGTGGCTGATACATCGCCAGCAAATCCATCAAGTCGAGATGGCGTGAATGATAGCGGCCGAGGTAACTATTCCACTTGAACTCACGGTCGTCCTCGCCCTGATCCCAGTAACGCGCCGCATGCACGCCATGCTGCATGCCGCGATAATGCAACACGGGGAGGTCGAAGCCGCCGCCGTTCCACGATACGATCTGCGGCGTATATTTTTCGATGCCGTCAAAAAAGCGCTGGATGAGTGGGCCTTCGGCTTCACCGGGTTCACCCAGCGACCACACGCGAAAAGTGTCCCGATCGCGCAGCGCGCAGGAAATTGCCACCACGCGCTGCAAGTGAAGCTGTAAAAAATCATTGCCGGTCGCTTGCCGCCGGCGCTGAAACGCCATCGCCGCGACCTGCTCGTCGCTGATGCCGGGGGCAATGCCGTTAAGTTTGCGCAGACCGTCAACGTCGGGAATGGTCTCGATATCAAAAACCAATACAGGCGTCACTATTTGCGCGTCCAGGCTCCGGCATTGTTCTGGAAGTACCATCCGCCCGCCGCTTTATCGATCCAGCGCTGCGCGAAGGTCGTGCGGATATCGTTTTCCCATTCGGGCTTGCCATTGGCGCGTGCAATTTCGCGATATAACGCCGCACGATCCGCATTATCGGCGGCGACGAGGCCGTTGACCTGCTGGCGCTGTGGCAACGCTACTGCATTGGCTTCGCGCAGTGCGATATAGCCTTCACGCGTCAAGCCGATCGCGCCATTGGCGTAGAACGGCGCGAGTTCGGTGTGACGCTTTTGCATGCTCGCCTGCAACGCCGCGATCGCGGGCGTGTTGATTTCGAGATTCGCCTGCGCCCACAGATTACCGGCGAACAGCATCAGTAACGTAAGCCAGCCAAAACGCATGAGATTGAAGGTTCGCATATGCATATCCTTATTTAGGCTGCGGTGATGTAGGCGCCGCCGGAGCGGTCTGGTTCGGGGTCTTCAATTGCCAGACCTCATCGATGATTTTGTCGGCGGCCTTCTCGGCAGCCGCCGCTGGAAAATAAATATTAATCGTCACGCATCCCTGCAACAGCAGATATCCAAGGCCGGCGATTACAGTCAACGTGCGCATATCAATTCCTTCCCTTACTTCACAATAACGTTACCTTCGGAGACGCGCTTCAAACGCGCAAGCAACTCACGCCAACTCACCTTGCGATTGTAGCCCAACACGGTGATAGCCGGTATGCCGCCGCCCTTTACGATGACATAACCCTGCGGCACGTTCTCAATGCCGCCCATGTCACATACATCGAGCTCGAGCCGGCAGCTCCAGCCGAGTGCTGCGTAACCGAACGTCTCAAAAAAGCGCAGGAAGCTGCGCTGAATAGCGGCTGCCGCACCGGCGCCGCCCAGCGCCGAAATATTTTGCACCGCCGCCTGGCTTATGCGCTTCGGATATTCACCGGCGCTGCTGCGAAGCCGCGCATCAAACCGGACCGCCTCCCAATTCACCAGCTCGAGCGATTTCATTTCGGCGTCGATGCGACCAGTTATTTTGCCGAATGAGAACGCGCCCGTTACGAGGTCCAGATCGAGATTTCGCATGTCGATGTCGCCGGTCAGCCGTGGCACCTTGCTCAGCGGATTTTCCAGCGCCAGGTTTTGCATCGTGATCGTGCCGTCGAATACTTTGAATAATAACGCGCCGTCGACATTGAGCGTTGACTGCGCATAACGCACGGCGGGAATCGTGGCCGACAGCGTGCCATGCATCGCCGGCAAACCCAGCGCGGTCGAAAGTAATTCCACCGAAATCGGCTTGATTGCACCGGTGAATCGCCACCGCCAGCCTTCGCCTTCACCACTGGAGGCGAAGTCCGCAATTGATATTCTGCCGTCGAGAACCGGAATTTCGACATCGCGAATGCGCAGGCGAAGGCCGCGCGTTTCAAAGGGCAGCTCCAAAGCGCCGAATGGAACGCGCAGCACTTCGCCGCCTGCAATGCGCAGCTTTGCCGTCCTGAGATCCTCGCGATGCCACGGCAAGACGCCGTCGAGACCAAACAGTGCGAACCGGCCGCTGTTGTCTTCCACGGATACCCGCTTGAATACCGTATCGACCGCAACGATTTCGCCATCTTTGATGGTGAGTGCGAAATCGGCATGCCCGTCGCAACGCAAATCTGCAAGCACCGTGCCTTGCGAGGTTGGCTTTATCAGTTTGGTGTAGAGCGCCGCCATATCGACGTCGTTACTTTTAACGCTCGCAACGGTCAGCTTCGACGCAGTCCGATCGTACGCGGCAGTCACATCGATATCGGCGATTCCTGCGAGCATCAACCGGCCCTGCTCGATTGCAATGCGCTGGGGATCAAGTGTGCCGGTCAGGTTCAAAGAATGCGCGCTGCCACTGATGAAGAGCGGCTGCCAAAACACGTCGCCGTTTTTCCAGTCGAGGCGGCTCTGCCAGCGCCACTGCTCGCCCCGCTGCTGCGCCTGAAGTGCTATGACGGCATTGATCCTTTCGCCCGCATGCAAGCCGCTGGCGTCGGCAAAGCCGAAATTCGCAACCGTAAGGTCACCTTGCACATGCGCTTCACGATCGTCGATAAACGTGACCTTGCCGCTCACAGCGCCGGCATTAGGCTTGGGCCACCCTGCGGGCCACCACGCCTTCAAGTGCGCCAGCGCGCCATTGTGGATGTCCACTGCAATAGTGCGAGCCGCCGTGCCGGTCATCGAGACGCGCCATTCTTCATTAGCCGCCGGCCGCAGCACGAGATCGAGATTTTTGGTCAGTGTCGAGTATCGAAAACTTAGCGGCACGTTGGCAGGCGATTCAATCGCGCCTTGCGCGCAGATCAATTGATCGCGCTCCTGCCGGAGGTCGGGACACCCGATACGGACATTGCGCCACGTCTGGCCCGCGAGTGAAACCTCGCCCGCATTCAATTCCAGCGTAGTTTTGGCAGCGATTCGCAGCACGCCGGAAATCCTGCTTGCGGTCAATACCGGGCTATCAATGCGCTCGATGCTAATGCCAATTTGCTGGGCTAGCGCGCATGCTGTCAGTAGCATGCCGGACACCAGTGCAGTGAACCGCACTGAGCGGGCGGTCGTTAATTCACGCAGGAAAAATACCCGTCGACAGATAACGGTCGCCGCGGTCGCACACGATGAAGACGATCACCGCGTCGCTCACTTCAGACGCGATCTGCAGCGCCGACCACAGCGCGCCGCCTGACGAGACGCCGGCAAATATGCCTTCCTCTCGCGCGAGCCGGCGCGTCATGTCTTCCGCGTCCGCCTGCGCCACTTCGATCACACGATCGATCTGCGACCAGTCGCAGATTTTCGGCAGATAGGCCGCCGGCCACTTACGAATGCCGGGGATTTGCGAGCCATCGGTCGGCTGGCAACCGACTATCTTGATCGCGGGATTTTTTTCCTTGAGAAAACGCGACACGCCCATGATCGTGCCCGTCGTTCCCATACTGGATACGAAATGCGTGACCTTGCCTGCGGTATCGCGCCAGATCTCGGGCCCGGTGCTCTCGTAGTGAGCGAGCGGATTATCCGGATTCGAAAACTGGTCGAGGATTACGCCCTTGCCCTCATCGCGCATTTCCTGGGCCACATCGCGCGCCATTTCCATGCCGCCGGTTTGCGGCGTCAATACGATTTGCGCGCCGAACGCCGCCATGGATTGACGCCGCTCGATGGAAAGATGCTCCGGCATGACCAGCACCATTCGATAACCCATCAATGCGGCGGCCATGGCGAGCGCAATACCTGTGTTGCCGCTCGTCGGCTCAATCAGCGTGTCGCCCGGCTTGATATCGCCGCGCTGCCGGGCGCGCCTGATCATCGACAATGCGGGGCGATCCTTGACCGAGCCGGCCGGGTTATTGCCCTCGAGCTTGGCGAGCACCACGTTGCCGGTAGTGCCCGGCAGCCGTTGCAGCCGGACCAGCGGCGTGTTGCCGATAAAGTCCTCAAGTGTTTTATAAGCAGCAATCATACGGACGCGCGCGCTAACAGCGTTTCGATATAGCCGCCGACGCCCTCCTCCACCGTCAGGAACGGCGCGGCATAGCCCGCACCGCGCAGCGCCGTGGTGTCGGCCTGTGTATAGCTTTGATATTTCCCCCCAAGCTCGGGCGGGAATGGAACGTATTCGATGATGCCTTGCTGTTGCATTTCGATAAGCTTGATCGGTGCTTGGTTCGCGTGCCGCCGGCAGGCGTTCACGGTGGCGAC
Organism: Betaproteobacteria bacterium; assembly: GCA_025353085.1. Taxonomy (GTDB): domain Bacteria; phylum Pseudomonadota; class Gammaproteobacteria; order Burkholderiales; family SG8-41; genus PALSA-1004. The sequence goes on along the minus strand of JANXRI010000053.1, from coordinate 16,365 downwards.
GGCGACATCGTTGAAGCTTTGCGCGGCACCGGTGCCTACATTAAAGATGCCTGATTGCCGCGGATGATCGAGGAAATAAAGGTTCACAGCGACAGCATCTTCGACCGATACAAAATCCCGCCGCTGTTCGCCGTTGCCGTAACCGCCGCTGCCCTCGAAGAGTTTAACTTTTCCGTGCGCCCGATATTGGTGGAAAAAATGAAACGCGACCGACGCCATGCGCCCCTTGTGTTGCTCGCGCTGTCCGTACACATTGAAGTAACGCAAGCCGACGACCTGCGACGACCGCTCAGACCAGTTGCGGCGGACGTATTGATCGAACAGATACTTTGAATAACCGTACACGTTTAACGGCGCCTCCAGCTTAGGCTCCTCGCGAAATTGCGGGCCGGCGCCGTAAACGGCCGCCGATGACGCGTAAACGTAAGGGATTTGTTCGTCAACGCAGAACTCGAATAATTCGCGCGAGTAACGGTAATTATTCTGCATCATGTAACGGCCGTCAGTCTCGGTGGTGTCCGAGCACGCGCCCTGATGCGAGATCGCTGCGAGCGAGCCGTCGAATGCGCCGTTGCCAAGTTCGCGCAGGAAATCGTCCTTGTCGAGATAGTCCGCGATGTCGGAGTCGACCAGATTGACGAACTTGTCACCTTCTTTCAGATCGTCGACCGCAAGCACCTCGTGTTCGCCGCGTTCGCTTAGCGCTTTGACTATATTCGAACCGATAAACCCGGCAGCGCCCGTCACAACGATGTACATGGCAAGCTCAGGAGAGGGGATCGAGGACTGAGGATCGAAATTCAGGCAGCGTAAAACATGCTGCTGCCAGAATAAATTCGCTTAAGCCGGCAATGGGCTGCCGATACGCGCCAGTCAGGCATTTCGCACGATTCTTGCTCAATCCTCACTCCTCACTCCTCGTTCCTCAATCCTGCTCTTCAAATAGTTCACGCGGCAGCGCGACCGCAGTACCGAACTTGCCGACCACGATACCAGCGGCGCGATTTGCAATGCGCACCGCTTCGTCCATTGTATAACCGCCAGCCAGCATGACCGCCATGGTGGCGATTACGGTATCGCCGGCGCCGCTGACGTCCGACACTTCACGCGTCTCGGCGGGCACCTGCAGGCGGCGGCCCTTCTCGAACAGCGTCATGCCGTCCGCACCGCGCGTGACCAGCAGTGCATCGACTTTCAGCTTACGTCGCAACCGTTGGGCACGCTCGCCCAATTCACGTTCGTTTTTCCAACCGCCCGCAACATTGCGGAATTCGTTCAGGTTCGGCGTGACCAGCGTCGCGCCCTGATAGCGCGCGAAATCGTTGCCTTTGGGATCGATCAATACCGGCTTACCGTGCTGTTGCGCGAGCTTGATCATGCGCGCAATATGCGTCAATCCGCCTTTGCCATAATCGGACAAGATCACTGCATCGCAGCCCGCAATGAGCTTGGTGTAGCCGGCGAGCTTCGAGCGCAGGATTTCATGGCTCGGCTCGGTTTCAAAATCTACGCGCAGCAATTGATGGCGCGGCGGTCCGATCACTCGCAGCTTCACCGTGGTATCGATTGTGCGGTCGCGATGCAGGCGCGCGGTAATCTTTTCGCGCCTCACCAATTCGGCCAAACGCCGGCCCGGCTCATCATCGCCGACCACTGACAGCAGCGTGACGCGTGCGCCGAGCGCAGCGGCATTGCGCGCAACGTTGGCTGCGCCGCCCGGCCGCTCTTCGCTGCGTTTGAATTTCACGACCGGCACCGGCGCCTCGGGTGAAATACGCTCGACGTCGCCGTACCAATACCGATCGAGCATCACGTCACCGACGACGAGTATGCGCAGGCGTTTTAAGGATGAAGGATGAAGGATGAATTACCGGCGCGCAGCGCGCGGGATTTGCCCGTCGCGCCTGCGCTTTCAGCATTCCGCACTGCTTTTTTCATCCTTCAGCCTTCATCCTTGTCTTCTCAAGGCCGCCCGATGCCGAAGTATTCGAGGCCATGACTGCGCACGACGGCGGGATCATATAAGTTGCGCCCGTCTATGATGACCGGCGTGCGCAGGCGGCGTTTCATTTCGTCAAAGTCCTGGCTGCGGAATTCTTTCCACTCGGTCAGTATCACGAGGCAATCCGCGCCGTCGAGTGCATCGCGCGGCGAATTCGCATAGTTGATTCGCGGCAGCGCCACGAACGCTTTTTTGGCCTCCGCGATTGAGACCGGATCGTACGCGACCACCTCGCCGCCGCGCTCGATAATCCCGGGAATCACAAGCTGGCTCGGGGCCTCGCGCATGTCGTCGGTGTTGGGCTTGAACGCAAGTCCCCATACGGCAAACCGCTTGCCCGCGAGCTTGTCGCCGAACCGGCGGGTGATTTTCTCGAGTAAGCGCAATTTTTGCGCCGCGTTGACCTGATCTACCGCGGCGATGATCTTGAGGTGCATCCGCGAATCGCGAGCCGTCTGTTGAAGCGCGGAGACGTCTTTCGGAAAACATGCGCCGCCATAACCGCACCCTGCATAGAGAAAACTGTAACCGATGCGCGAATCCGACCCGATGCCCTTGCGCACCTGCTCGATGTCGGCGCCGAGATCTTCAGCGAGATTGGCGATTTCATTCATGAATGAAATCCGCGTCGCGAGCATCGCGTTGGCGGCGTACTTGGTGAGTTCAGCGGACGGAATATCCATGAATATCATGCGTTCATGATTGCGCAGGATGGGCGCGTAAATAGACCGCATGATCTGCTTCGCGCGCTCGTCGGCGGCGCCGATGACGACACGGTCGGGCCGCATGAAGTCCTCGATGGCGGCGCCTTCTTTCAAGAACTCCGGATTCGACGCCACGCTGAAATCGATGGCCTTGCCGCGGCTTGCCAGTTCCTCCAAGATCGCTGCCCGCACTCTCGCCGCAGTGCCGACGGGCACGGTCGACTTGTCAACTACCAGCCGATAATCATTCATGTGCCGGCCGATCGCGCGCGCCGCGGCGATTACGTACTGCAGATCAGCCGAGCCGTCTTCATCCGGCGGCGTGCCAACCGCAATGAACTGCACCTGCCCATGCGCTACGCTTTGCGCGACGTCGGTCGTAAAATGCAGGCGGCCCGCCTGGACATTGCGTTTGACGAGCGGCTCAAGCCCAGGCTCGTAAATCGGCATTTCGCCGCGCTGCAATTGCGCGATTTTCGCGGCGTCCACATCCAGGCACATCACATCGTTGCCGAGTTCCGCGAGGCAAGCGCCGGATACCAGCCCGACGTAACCCGTGCCGATGAGCGTCATTTTCATTGCTGCCGCCGCCCTTCGATGTCGCGATTGATCGCCTCGAGTACCGCCGCCGGATCATCGGCCTGCGTCACCGGGCGGCCTATGACGAGGTAATCGGCGCCCGCTGCGATGGCGGTCGCCGGCGTCATCACGCGCTGTTGATCGTCTTTCACACTGCCGGCGGGCCGGATACCCGGCGTCACGAGACAAAATTCCTCCCCGCACTCACGCTTGAGCAACGTTGCCTCTTGCGCCGAGCAAACGACGCCATCGAACCCGCTCAGTTGCGCTAATTTCGCCAGCCGCAGTGCGGCGGCCGCCGGGTCACCGTCGATGCCGATCTCTTGCAGATCCTTCGCGCTCATGCTTGTCAATACGGTAACGGCGATAAGCCGCGGCCGCTGTTTGGCATGCGCTACCGCGTCACGCGCCGCCTCCATCATGGCGCGACCGCCCAGCGCATGCACGTTAAGCATCCACACCCCTAAGTGCGCCGCAGCCTTGCATGCGCCGGCAACGGTGTTCGGAATATCGTGATATTTCAAATCCAGAAAAATTTCAAAATCGTGATGCATCAATTTTTCAATAAGGGTGGGGCCTGCAGCCGTAAACAATTCCTTGCCCACTTTCAGGTGGCACGACCGCGGATCGACGCGCGCTGCGAACGCCAGCGCCTGCTCGGCTGCATGAAAATCGAGCGCGACGATTACACGGGGATCGCTCATGCGGGAACACCTTTCTCTTCCGCGCGGCGCGGCGAGTAAGTTTCCCATTCGCCGCACGCCGGACAATGCCAATAGTACTGGCGGGCGCGAAATCCGCAGGTGTCGCATTTGAACATCGCGAGTGTGCGTGTATGCTGATGCACGAGATTTTTTACGAGTTCGAGATCCTGCCGCCGCTGCACGGGCGCGTCGAGAAGTTGCGCTTCGAGCAGCTTGTCGAGGCCCAACAGCGTCGGGCTGCGGCGCATTTCGTCGCGCACGAGTTGATAAGCAGGCTCGGCGCCCTGCTGATCGAGTATGCAGGTAAACACCACGTTCAATACATCGAGCGATGGATACTTGCCGAGGAACCCGCGCAGCAAATTTAACCCCTCCTGCGCCTTGTCCAGTTGCTTGTACGCGCCGATCAACCGCTCTGCCACCAGAGAGAGATAGTCGGGATTCTGCATCTCGATGCGCTTCCAGGCTTCAATTGCGGCGGCGTGTCGTTGCAGCGCGATTTCAAGGTCGCCCAGCAATACGTTGGCGCGCACGCACAGTCGATGATGGGCCAGCGCGCGCTCGAGGAAAGGCCGCGCGTCTTCGGGACGTGAATCCATGATTGCGCGGCTTGCCATTTCGCAATAAAAGTTGGCGATCTCCTTCTGGTGCGACTGCCCGGTCACAGTCTCGAGTTCCTGGGCAGTGTCGACCGCCTTTTTCCAGTCCTTTTCCTGCTCGTAAATCTCCAGCAGATATTTGAGTGCCGCCTCGGCATGCTGGCTGCCTTTGAGTTTGGCGAACAACTCTTCGGCGCGGTCAAGCAGCCCCGCTTTGAGATAATCCTGCGCGAGTTCGAACAGCGCGTCGAATTTCTGCTGCTGCGGCAGGTCGTCGCGCTCGACGAGATTCTGGTGCATCCGGATCGCGCGTTCGACTTCGCCGCGACGACGGAATAGCGAGCCCAGCGCGAAATGCAGTTCGATGGTCTGCGGTTCCACTTTCACGACTTCAATGAAGGCTTCGATCGCCTTATCGGGCTGCTCGTTGAGCAGGAAATTGAGTCCCTTGAAGTATGACCTCGGCAACGCCCGCGATTCGGACACGAGATGCTTGATGTCGATGCGCGCCGCGAGCCAGCCGAGTGCAAAGAAAAGCGGCAATGCCAGCAACCACCAGTATTCAATTTCCATCGCGTGCGGTGCCGATCCTTATTGATCTTTCACTAATTCGCGACAGCGAGTTAGTGCCATTCTCACCCTCGCCCTTCGGGAGAGGGGCGGGGGGGGATTGAGCGTTCCGACTGTCATCCATTATGAAACGCTCAATAAGACGCGTTATATCGATTCGATAATCATCGGCGCACCGGACGGGCGCGTCAAACCGCGAAGTTCGCGTTTAAGCCCGAGTATTTCACGGCGCTGCCGGCCCATCATGCCAAGACTTGCCGAGATTCCAAGCGCGGCTCCGGCGGTAAAGAAGATGAGCAGCATCAGCACCAACGGCGCATGCCACTCAAGACCGAGAAAATAACGTAACGCCACACTATCCGTGTTTTTTACGGCAAATCCCAACAACAGCAGAAATATCGCCGCCGCGGTCGCGATCTTGAACAGTAAAATAAGTCTTCGCAGCATTCCACCCTCCAGCCCCGCTGCGCCCGGCGCATTGCCGCCGGTGCGGGCAAAAAAAAGCGGCATTATCTTTCGATGATGCCGCACGGAATCAATCCCGCCGTAATTATTTCTTAAAATCGACGCGTTCGCGCAGTTCCTTGCCGGCCTTGAAGTGAGGCACGTATTTAGCGGGCACCTGCACCTTATCGCCTGATTTTGGATTGCGGCCGGTCCGCGGTGGACGATAATTCAGGCCGAAACTGCCGAACCCGCGTATCTCGATGCGCTGACCTTCGGAAAGATTTTGGCCCATCGCATCGAGCACCATTTTAACCGCAAGTTCGGCGTCTTTCGCCACCAGCTGGGGATAGCGTGCCGCCAGCTTCGCGATTAATTCGGACTTCGTCATGATTGTGCCGCCCCTTATTGACCGGTGTTCGCCGTGTCCATCTTCGCCTTGAGCAATGCGCCGAGACTCGTGGTGCCGGCGTTGGCAGGCTTGTCTGCTGCCATTTTCTGGATTGCATTCGACTCATCGGCCATATCGCGCGCCTTTACCGACAAGTTGATCGTGCGGTTCTTGCGATCGATGTTGATGATCATCGCAGTCACCGGATCGCCTTCCTTCAAGTGGGTGCGGATGTCTTCGACGCGATCGCGCGAAACTTCCGACGCGCGCAGATAACCTTCGACTTCTCCCTCAAGCGCGATAACGGCGCCTTTGGCGTCGATCGACTTGACCGTGCCTTTGACGATGCTGTTTTTGTCGTTGATCGAAACGAAGCCGGTGAACGGATCGCCGTCGAGTTGCTTGATGCCGAGCGAAATGCGTTCGCGCTCGACGTCGATCGACAATACCATCGCCTCGGTTTCATCGCCTTTTTTGTAATTGCGCACGGCTTCTTCACCAGGCAAATTCCATGAAAGGTCCGACAGATGCACGAGTCCGTCGATATTGCCGGCAAGGCCGATAAACACACCGAAGTCGGTGATCGACTTTATCTGGCCCTTGACCTTGTCGCCTTTTTTGGAATTCATGGAAAATTCTTCCCACGGATTCGGCAGGCACTGTTTCATGCCCAGCGAAATGCGGCGGCGGTCCTCGTCGATTTCAAGCACCATCACTTCGACTTCATCGCCCAGCTGCACCACGCGCGATGGATGCACATTCTTGTTGGTCCAGTCCATTTCGGAAACGTGCACGAGGCCCTCGATGCCCTGCTCGATCTCGACGAACGCGCCATAGTCGGTGAGATTGCTGACCTTGCCGAAGAGGCGTGTGCCCTGCGGATAACGGCGTGAAAGACCGACCCACGGGTCTTCGCCCAATTGCTTCATGCCGAGCGAAACGCGATTTTTTTCCTGGTCGAACTTTAATACCTTGGCTTCGACTTCGTCGCCAACGGCCAGCACTTCGGACGGATGTTTGACGCGACGCCAGGCGAGGTCGGTGATGTGCAGCAAACCATCGATGCCGCCCAAATCGACGAATGCGCCGTAGTCGGTGATGTTCTTGACGATACCTTTGACGACCGCGCCTTCGGTGAGGCTCGACAGCAAAGCCTGGCGCTCAGCGCCCTGCGACGCTTCAAGCACGGCGCGCCGCGAGACCACGACGTTGTTGCGCTTGCGGTCCAACTTGATGACCTTGAACTCCATCACCTTGTTTTCATACGGTGAGGTGTCTTTGACGGGACGGATGTCAACCAGCGATCCAGGCAGGAAGGCGCGTATGCCATTGACCATAACGGTCAAGCCGCCCTTGACCTTGCCGTTGATCAGTCCTTCGACGACGGTGCTCTTTTCGAGCGCCTGCTCCAGATCCATCCACGCTGCGAGGCGCTTGGCCTTGTCGCGTGAGAGGCGCGTTTCGCCGAAGCCGTCTTCGAGCGCATCGATCGCCACCTGGACAAAATCGCCGGGCTTGACTTCGATTTCACCGCGATCATTTTGAAATTCTTCGGTGAGAATGTAACTTTCTGACTTTAATCCGGCATTTACCACCACATGGTTGGCATCGACACGAATGACTTCGGCAGTGATGACTTCGCCAATGCGCATCTCTTTGCGCGCGAGACTTTCCTCGAACATAGCGGCAAAAGATTCGGGGGCTGCAGGGGTAGAAACACTTGTCATTGTTTGCACGTTGGGCCTGAAATTAACCCGTTAGATCAACGGGGGTTCATTAAAAAAAGCCATGAGCCTGGCAGCTCATGGCGCTTGTGTCGCTGCTGCGTAGCGCGCCACCACTTGCTCGACGGCGTCGTCAATCGACAGGTTCGTCGTATCAAGAAATATGGCGTCGCTACACTTTTTCAGGGGTGCAATCGCGCGCTTGCTATCGCGGTTGTCGCGCGCTTGAATGTCCTGCAAAAGGGCGGCCATACTAGCATCCATTCCTTTTCGTATCAACTGTTTATACCGTCGGGCGGCCCGCTCTTCCGCGTCGGCAGTCAGGTAGATTTTTACTACCGCGTCCGGAAATACCACTGACCCCATATCACGCCCGTCAGCGACGAGTCCGGGCGCCGCTCGAAATGCGCGCTGGCGTTCCAACAGGGCCTGACGCACCCCCGGCAGCATCGCCACTTCAGATGCCGCCGCGCCGGCTTCCTCCGACCTGATCGCGTCGGTGACCAGCTGTCGATCCAGATAAATATCATCGTCAACAAAGCGCACATCCAACGCAGCAGCAAGGCCTGTTACGCGCCGCTCGTCGGTAACGCTGACTTGAGCATGCCGGGCGGCCAAGCCAACCAGCCGATAGAGCGATCCGCTGTCGAGATAGTGAAAATGCAGGCGGCGCGCCACCTTCTGCGCGACCGCGCCCTTGCCCGAAGCCGAGGGGCCGTCAATTGCGATCACCGGCGCGGCGTTAGCAGCCATTGGTTAGTGCTCTGAAATGCCGGCCAGCACGCTGAAATAATCGGGAAAAGTTTTGGCGACGCAATTTGGATCGTTGATGCGGACCTTCACGCCGCCGAGCGCGATGAGCGCAAAGCACATGGCGATGCGATGGTCGTCATACGTATCGATGGTGGCCGGCAACAGCGCTGTTGGCGGGGTTATCTTCAGCCAATCAGCGCCCTCATCGACCTGTGCGCCGACTTTGCGCAGTTCAGTCGCCATCGCCGCAATGCGGTCTGTTTCCTTGACGCGCCAACTGCCAATGTTGCGCAGCATGCTAACGCCATCGGCGAATAAAGCGAGCATCGCAACGGTCATCGCCGCGTCTGGAATGTGATTGAAATCAGCGTCGATCGCGCGCAACTTGCGGGCACGGGCGACGGCCGGGCTGGCCGTTGCTGTTATCCAGTTAGCACCGATTTCCACGCGCGCTCCCATCGCGCGCAAAGTATCGACAAATCGCACGTCCCCCTGAATGCTGGCTTGCCCGACACCTTCAACGCGTACTGGCCCGCCGCCGGTCAGCCCGCTGATCGCACCGGCCGCCAGAAAATACGAGGCCGCCGACGCATCGCCTTCGACATATATTTCGCCGGGACTTTTGTACGGGACCGATGCAGGAATCGTAAAGGTGCGCGGCTCGTCACGCGCGACATCGACACCAAACCGCCGCATCATGTTGAGCGTGATGTCGACATAAGGTTTGGACACCAACTCGCCGGTGACTTTCACGACGGTGCGGGCGCCAAGCAACGGCAGGCTCATTAACATTGCGGTGAGAAACTGGCTGGACACATCGCCGCGCACGCTCACGGCGGCGCCTGCCCGAATCCTGCCCGGGTGAATCGCCAGCGGCGGGTAGCCCGCGGCGCCCAGGTATGAAATTTCAGCGCCGAGCGCCTTTAACGCATCGACGAGATCGCCGATCGGGCGCTCATGCATGCGCGCGACGCCAGCCAACCGATATTCGCCGGCCGCGAATGCCAACGCCGCCGTCAACGGGCGAAACGCAGTGCCGGCGTTGCCGAGAAACAGTTCGGCAACCTTATTCGGAAAAACGCCGTTGGCGCCGCGCACGCGCAACACGGATTTGTCGTCCTGCGTCCACTGAATGCCGAGCTTGCGCAGCGCATTGAGCATGAAACGCGTATCGTCGGAATCAAGCACGTCGTGAATCGCGGTTTCGCCTTCCGCGAACGCCGCCAGCAAGAGTATGCGGTTGGATATGCTTTTGGACCCCGGCAGTTTGACCGTGCCGCGCGCCCTTTGCACCGGCGCCAGATCGAGATAGTCCATGCGAATCAGCTCAGAACGCTGCGACGACGGTAACGCCGCCCGTCATAGCGGCTTCAACCATCTTGCGCGCGCATTGCGCGCGGCCGCAAATTTCCCCTCGAGCGCCGGGCCGTCGCTCGCTTCGACCATGCCGCGAACAGCTTCGAGATCGCTTAGATAGCCATCGAGTGCCGCGAGGATCGCATCGCGATTCGCAAGACAGATGTCGCGCCACATTTCGGGCGAGCTTCCCGCGATACGGGTGAGATCGCGAAAGCCACCGCCCGTATGCTGGAATAGCTCGGCGACATCGGGATAGCCGGCAATGTTGCCGACCGCGGTAAACGACAACAGATGCGGCAAATGGCTCACCAGCGAAAAAATCCGGTCATGCTCGAGCGCACTCATCGTCAGAATGCGCATGCCGGCAAGCTTCCATGCGGCCGTCACGAGTTTCACGGCGCGCGCCGAAGTTTCGGGCTGTGGCGTCACAATCAAATTGCGTTGCTCGAATAATTCCGCAAACGCTGCCTGTGCGCCGCTTTTCTCAGTGCCTGCAATCGGATGAGCGGGCACGAATCGGGTGAAGGTCGCGCCGAGTTGACGGCGCGCGGCTTCAATGACATCGCGCTTGGTACTGCCCGCATCGGTAACCACGGTATGGGGCGCCAGGTGCGGGGCGATTTGCGCCAGCACCGCCTTCGTCTGCCCGAGCGGTACCGCCAGCAGCACGAGGTCCGCATCCCTGAGTGCCTGCGCTGGATCCGTGGCGATTTCATCGATGACGCCGAGCCGGCGCGCCGTGAGCAAATTCGCACGGCTGCGGCCGACGCCAATCACCTGCCCGACCGCGCCGCGTTGCTTCATGGCGAGCGCAAATGATCCGCCGATGAGACCGACGCCGAAGATGACAAGCTTGCCGATCAGCGGTTTGCGCGCGCGCAGTTTGCTGCTGCGCGGATTAATAGCGCGGGACTTGCCCCTCACCGGACGTTTCGTTTTCATGCCGGCAACGACTGCGCAAGCGCCTCGAGAAACCGCGCGTTTTCAGACTCAAGGCCGATACTCACGCGCAGATAGTCGGGCATCTCGTAAGCAGCAATCGGTCGCACGATCACGCCGAGTTTGAGCAGCCGCTGAAAGACCCCGGCAGCGTCTTCGACTTTGATGCTGACAAAATTACCCGCCGACGGAATGTGGGAGATGCCGAGCCTGGTCAAACCCGTGATGAGTTGCCGCATGCCGGTTTGATTGAGATCGTAACTGCGGCGCACGAATTCATGATCGTCAAGCCCGGCCGCGGCCGCTGCGAGTGAAATACTATTTACGTTGAATGGCTGGCGTACGCGATTCAAAATGTCCGCGATGTCGGGATGCGCAAATGCATAGCCCACGCGCAAGCCGGCGAGTCCGTACGCTTTCGAGAAGGTGCGGGTCACGATCAAATTCGGAAATTCGGCCAGCCACGCGATTGAATCTGATCTCAGCGCTTCCGGAATGTATTCGTTGTACGCCTCGTCCAGCACGACCATCACATGGCGCGGCACTTTGTACAGGAACGCGTGCAATTCAGCGGCAGCGATCAGGGTGCCGGTCGGATTGTTCGGGTTCGCGATAAAAATCATGCGCGTGTGTGGCGTCACCGCGGCGAGCATTGCATTAACATCATGCGCAAATTCGCACGCCGGCGCCTGCACGCCTTTGGCGCCTGTGTACTGAATCTCGAGCGCATAAATCGCGAATGCGTGCTGCGAGTACACCGCCTCGAAAGTCGGCGCTAAAAAAGCGCGCGCTGCAATGTTAAGCAGGTCATTGGACCCATTGCCGAGCACGATCTGCGCCATGGCGACGCCGTAGCGCCTGGCAAGCGCGGCCTTCAGTTCAAACCCGTTACCGTCGGGATACCGCGCGATATCGTTCAGCGCCGCCTGCATTGCGCGCATCGCGAGCGGGCTCACGCCGAGCGGATTCTCGTTCGACGCGAGCTTGATGATTTTGTCGGGATGCAGGCCGAGCTCGCGCGCGAGTTCCGAGATCGGCTTGCCGGGCAGATAAGGGGCAATCGAGCGTATATAAGCGGGCGCGAGATCGCACAGATCTGACACGTGGTTGACGTTAGCGGCTGTCATGGGGGGGGCGCGTGATTCCGGATTGATACTGCCTGCCCGGCTTTAATTGCGGGCGACGGTTAAACCATGCCGACCGGATATGAGCCAAGATTCTTCATGAACGCGGCTTGGTCCGTCAGCTCACGCAGGGCTAACGCAACGTTGGCATCCTGCTGGTGGCCTTCGATATCGACATAAAACAAATATTCCCAGCGCCCGGTGCGCGCCGGCCGCGATTCGAGCCGCGTCATGCCGACACCATGTAAAGCGAGCGGCGTCAGCAGCGAATGTATCGCGCCCGGCAGATTGCGCGTCGACATCACGAGCGACGTTTTGTCATCGCCTGACGGGCCGGCGTCATGTGCCGCAATCACGACGAAACGCGTCGTGTTTTTCGGCTGGTCCTCGATATTGGCGGCGATAATTTTTAAGTTATATACCGCGGCGGCCGTCTTGCTGGCGATGGCGGCGGCATTTGCGTCTTTGGCGGCCAGGCGTGCAGCCTCGGCGTTGCTGACGACCGGCACGCGCCGCGCCTTCGCATGATGTTGATTGAGCCACTCATGACATTGCGCGAGGCTCTGACTGTGCGAAAGTATTTTTTTCACACCCGCTGCTTTGCCGCTTTTGCTCATCAGGCATTGATGAACTGCCAGCAACACTTCACCGCATACCTTGAGCGGCGTGGCGAGCAGCAGGTCGTGCGTACGGCTGATGCTGCCTTCAGTTGAATTTTCAATCGGCACGACGCCATAGTGCGCGGCGCCTGTTTCAACCTGATGAAACACGTCATCGATCGTGGCGCACGGGTGCAGATGCGTCTGGCTGCCGAACTGGCGGATCGCCGCTTCTTCGCTGAAAGTCCCCTGCGGGCCGAGATAAGCGACCGCTATGCCGTCTTCAAGCGCGCGGCAAGCCGACATGATCTCGGTATATAAATGCGTAAGTGCTGCCGCCGGCAGCGGTCCGGGGTTGCGCGCCGCCACGCGCCGCAAGACCTGGGCTTCGCGCTCGGGGCGGTATTTGGCACCACTCTTGGCGTGCCCGATATCCTGCGCGAGGGCCGCGCGCTCTCCAAGCAGATCGACAATGGAATAATCGATCGCGTCGATGCGGGTGCGAATTTTTTTGAGCGTGTCGGTCACGGCGAAAGTCTCCGAATCCGCTGATTCATGCAGACGGAAACGAATGATAATTCAATAAGGCCCCTGCGGGTATAGCAGCCGGTTCGCCGCAGCGTGCTTTAGGATTCCTCGAGCGGCAGATAGCGCACCGCGAGCACACCTTTGGTGGCCGCGATCTTGGCCACGACGGGCGCTGGCACCGCGCTGTCGACATCAACCAGCGTGTAAGCCATGTCACCTTTCGACTTATTCAGCATGTTGTGAATATTGAGCCCCGCGTCGGCCATGGCCGTTGAAATTTGCCCCAGCATGTTTGGGACGTTCGAATTGGCGATGCCAACGCGAAATTGCGACTCACGCGGCATGACGACGTCAGGAAAATTGACCGCGTTCTGAATGTTGCCGTGCTCCATATAATCGCGCAGCTGGTCGGCCACCATGATCGCGCAGTTGTCCTCGGCTTCGCGGGTCGACGCGCCGAGATGCGGCAATGCAATTACGCCGGGCTGGTTGACGAGCGCCTGCGCCGGAAAATCGCATACATAAGAGCGCAGCTTCTTCGCGTTCAGCGCTGCAAGCACAGCGGCGTTGTCGACGATACCATCGCGCGAGAAGTTGAGCAGGATGGCCCTATCGCGCATGAGCGCCAGGCGTTCTGCATTAAGCAGGTTTTTTGTCGACTCGACATAAGGTATATGCAGCGTTATGAAATCCGCCGCCTTCAGAACCTCTTCCACCGAATGTGCTTTACGGACCTGCGCGGGCAGGCCCCATGCCGCGTCGACCGTGATATGCGGATCATAGCCGAGCACGTTCATACCAAGTTTTATTGCCGCGTCTGCCACGAGGCTGCCGATTTTGCCCAAGCCGATTATACCGAGCGTGTGTTTGGGCAGTTCGATGCCGGCAAAGTTTTTCTTGCCGTCTTCGACGAGTTTATCGAGCGTTTCGTCGTCGCCTGTCAGGCCATCTACAAAGCGCGTCGCGGGCAACAGATTGCGCGCCGCAATCAACATACCGGCAATTACGAGTTCCTTCACCGCATTGGCATTCGCGCCCGGCGCGTTGAATACGGGGACCCCACGGGCGCTCATTGCCTTGACGGGAATATTGTTGGTGCCCGCGCCGGCGCGCGCGATCGCCTGCACGCGCGGCGCGATTGCGAACGAATGCATGTCGTGCGAGCGGACGAGTATGGCGTCGGGGTCGGCGATCTTGCCGCCCACCTCGTAACGATCTTCGGGGAGGCGAGACAAGCCAACCTTGGCAATATTATTGAGAGTCAGAACTCGTAGCAGAGCGCTCATCGCATCAACCCTGGCGCGTCTGAAATTCACGCATAAAATCGACCAGCGCGTTCACGCCTTCGATCGGCATCGCGTTATAAATCGATGCGCGCATGCCGCCGACCGAGCGATGGCCTTTGAGCTCGATCATGCCGCGCGCTTTAGTCTGCTTCAGAAAATCATCGTTAAGCGCTTCATTGCGCAGCCTGAACGGAACGTTCATCAGCGAGCGGTCGTCTTTCTCGACCGGTGAATAGTAAAACTCCGTCTCATCGAGAAAATCGTAAAGCAGGTTCGCCTTCTCGCGGTTCATCTGCGCAATCTTCTGCAACCCGCCAAGCTTTTTTAGCCACTGAAACACGAGCCCGGCAATATAGATCCCATAAGTTGCCGGCGTGTTCAGCATTGAATCCGCTTCGGCTTGCGCTTTGTAGTCGAGCACGGTCGGGGTAATCGGCAAGGTTTGGCCGAGCAAATCTTCGCGCACGATCACAATCGTCAGCCCTGCGGGTCCGATGTTTTTTTGCGCTCCGGCGTAAATTAGACCGTATTTGGCAACCTCAACAGGACGCGACAGTATGTGCGACGACATGTCCGCAACGAGCGGCACACTGCCGGTGTCGGGCACCCAGTTGAATTCGACTCCGCCGATAGTCTCGTTGGTGCAGACGTGTACGTAGGCCGCATCGGGGTCCAGCTTCCATGCGGCCTGTTTGGGCGCGTAAGTGAAGTTTTTATCCTCAGCGCTCGCGGCGATATTGACGCCGGCGTAGCGCTGCGCTTCTTTGATCGCTTTTTTCGACCATTCGCCGGTGTTTACATAGTCCGCGCTCTTTTTGCCGCGCATTAGATTCATCGGAATGGCGGCAAACTGAAGCGTGGCGCCGCCTTGCAAAAACAGCACCTTGTAATTAGCAGGAACGCCGAGCAGTTCACGCAGATCAGCCTCGGCGGCGGCCGCAATGCCTACGAACTCTTTGCCGCGATGGCTCATTTCCATCACTGACGTGCCGCAACCACGCCAATCGAGCATCTCGCGGCTGGCCTGCTCCAGCACCGGTTCAGGCAGAACTGCCGGCCCCGCGGCGAAATTGTAGATACGCGACATAAATGACCTCTGTTGCGAATGTTGATTGAAAATTAAAGAGTAAAGATTAGAACTTTTGGAATAAATTAGCGGATACGAGAATCGGCTTTCAAGAAAATGTCCGGCGAAAATTCGGCTTTAGGACTAGTCGAGCGTGCCTGCCTCCAGGCTACCGGCAGGGCGATTTTTCTTCAACGCGTAGTCCTGACAATTTACCCCGGCTTCGGATCTTCACCATTTTCTTCATCGTCGCGTTCGAGTACTTTTTCCAGACCTGCAAGTTTTTCGCCCTCGCCCAGATTGATCAGCCGCACGCCCTGCGTGGCCCGGCCCATGTCTCTGATTTCCGCGATACGCGTACGGATCAAAACGCCGCCCGTGGTGATCAACATAATTTCGTCGTCATCACCGACGATTTGGGCGGCGACGAGTTTGCCGTTGCGATCCGAAGCCTGAATGGCAATCATGCCCTGCGTGCCGCGCCCGTGTTTCGTGTAGTCGCCGATCGGCGTGCGCTTGCCATATCCGTTCTCCGTTGCCGTGAGCACCGAAACGTTCTCGTTCTCCGCGGTGAGCAGAGAGATGACATGACCGCCAGTGGCAAGTCTCATCCCGCGCACCCCACCGGCGTTGCGGCCCATCGGGCGCACTTCGCTTTCAGCGAAACGCACCGCCTTGCCGGCGTCTGAAAACAGCATGACGTCCTGCTTGTCGTCGGTCAACGCCACGCCAATCAGAAAATCGCCCTCATCCAGACTGACGGCGATGATGCCGGACGGACGTGGCCGCGAGAATGCCGATAGCGCTGTTTTCTTGACCGTCCCATTGGCTGTGGCCATGAACAGAAAATGAGCGTCGTCGAACGTCTTGACCGGCAGCACCGCGGTAATTTTCTCGTGCTCCAGCAGCGGCACCAGATTGACGATGGGTTTGCCACGGCTGTTGCGGCCGCCCTGCGGCACGCTGTAAACCTTCAGCCAGTAAACACGGCCGC
>JANXRI010000047.1 GCA_025353085.1 Betaproteobacteria bacterium | reverse complement strand
CTGGTGCGACAGCTTCGGCGTAATGGGCTTGAAGCGCTCGATTTCAGCAATAACGATCTCGCCAAGTCGCATGTGCGCCATATGGTTGGCGGGCATGCGGCCGGCGTCGACCACGAAATCCTGTACCGGTTTGAATTTCCCGAGCGCCCCGGCGCGCTGGTCAAGTTTTTAGACTGCATGCGCCATGGCTGGAACATCAGCCTCTTTCATTACCGCAACCACGGCGCCGACTACGGCCGGGTGCTGGTAGGAATGCAGGTACCGCCGCGCGAGCAAGCGGCCTTCAAAACGTTTCTGGCCAAGCTCGGCTATCCATACACCAACGAAACGCGCAACGCGGCGTATCGTTTGTTCCTCGCTTAAACGGCGCGCGTTTACCATGGCGTAGTGCCGCTACGCCAGTCGGGGTCGTGGTGCCGTTGCGCCAGCGCCACCACCCGCGTGCGTTGTCTACTTTTCCGCCGGGGTAACCGTTAAAACCTGCTGCAAACCACGTACAATCGCTGTGATGAGTGATGCCATAAAACTACTTCTAGGAAATATTCTCTTCAGTTGCGCGCTGCTCGCGGGTGCGGGGCGTGCGCACGCGGCTGCGCAGGATGATGATTTTCTGGCCGCGCGTGAAGCGTTTCGCGCCGGCGATGCGGTCAAGCTCGAGCGCTATGCGAAATCCCTGAGCAGTTATCCGCTCGAACCGTACGTGACCTACTGGCGGTTTCGGCTGCGGCTCGACGAACAGACGCCGGAGTCGATACGCGCGCTGCTCGAGCGCCTGCGGGATGGACCGGTAGTCAATAGCCTGCGCACCGATTGGTTAAAGCAGCTCGCCGTCAGACAGCAGTGGGATCTGTTTGACGCCGAATATCCGCAGCTCGAAGGCAGCGATACCGAACTTCTGTGCGACTCGCTGCAAAGCCGGCTGCGCGGCGACGGTGCCGAAGCATTGAATGTCGCCCGCACGCTGTGGTTCAGCGGACGCGACCAGCCTGAGAGCTGCACCGCGATGTTCGATGCGCTGGCGGTCACCAAGCAACTCGGCGTGGACGAAGTGTGGACGCGCATCAGGCTCGCGCTCGAAGCCGGCAATACCGGCGTCGCGCGGCGGGCGACCGAGTATCTGCCGGCCAAGGAGTTCTCTGAAATGCAGGCGTGGCCTGCAATAGCGGTCAACCCGCTGGCTTATCTCGAGCGCAAGAACTTTAATCTGCAGACGCGCGCCGGCCGTGAAACCGTCATGTATGCAGCGCACCGCCTTGCGCGCACTGCGCCGCCCCTCGCGGCGCAGCAATGGGCCAGGCTGGGGGAGCGTTTTTCGGAGGCCGAACGCGCTTACGTGTGGGGCTTGATCGCGTATCAGGGCGCGCAGCGGCATGATCCGAACGCACTCGCCTGGTACGCGAAGGCCGGCGAGCTCAACGACCAGCAACTCGCGTGGAAGGTTCGCATCGCACTGCGCGCCAAAAGCTGGCCAGATGTGCTCGCCGGCATCAACGCAATGTCACCGAAAGAAAGCCAGGACGCCGCGTGGCGCTATTGGAAGGCCCGCGCCTGCAAAGTGCTGGGACGCGCCGATGAAGCGCAAGCGTTATTGGCGCCGCTCGCCACTGAATTTTCGTTTTACGGCCAACTGGCCGGCGAAGAACTCGGCGTCCAGGGCAAACTGCCGCTGGCTTCCTACAAACCTGCGCGGGAAGAAGTGCAGGCGATGGCGCGCGTGCCGGGGTTTCAGCGCGCGCTCACGTTCTACCGGCTCAATCTGCGCTTCGAGGGCAATCGCGAATGGAGCTGGACCATTCGCTCTTTCGACGACAAGCAACTGCTCGCCGCCGCTGAATTCGCACGCCGCAGCGAAATTTACGACCGCGCGATCAACACCGCCGACCGCACGCGCGAACTGCACGATTTCAGCATGCGTTACCTTGCGCCGTACCGCGATGTGATGAAAAGCTATGTGAGCCAGCAGCAGCTCGACGAAGCATGGGTCTATGGGCTCATCCGGCAGGAAAGCCGCTTCATTGCCGACGTCAAATCGAGTGCGGGCGCGATCGGCCTCATGCAATTGATGCCGGCGACCGCGCGCTGGGCCGCCCAAAAAGCCGGCCTCAAAAATTATCAGGGAACGCAGACCGCCAATGTCGAGACCAACCTGAATCTCGGCACGTGGTATCTGCGCCATGTGCTTGATGCGCTCGACAGCCATCCGGTGCTCGCATCGGCAGCCTATAATGCCGGGCCAGGACGCGCGCGCGCGTGGCGCGCCAATGAGCCGATGGACGCGGCTATTTATGCCGAGTCGATTCCATTCAACGAAACCCGCGACTATGTCAAAAAGGTCATGAGCAACGCGAGCTATTACAGCCTTCAGTTCGGGCAAACACTGCTCTCGCTGAAAGAGCGCATCGGCATCATTGCGCCGCGTTCGCGCGCAGTGGAAAAGCCATTGGACGAACCCGGCGGTTAGCGTGGCCGGCCGGTGCGGCGAAACAAGGAACTTGGGTTTATGGAACTGAGGCGGGTTTGTGTCATCGGCGGTAGCGGATTTGTGGGCTGCCATGTTGTCCAGTCATTAAGCGCGCGGCGTTACCTTGTGCGCGTGCCGACGCGCAATCGCGAGCGCGCCAAGTCGCTAATCCTGTTGCCGACTGTCGACGTCATCGATGCCAATGTGCACCATCCCGCCACGCTTGCCGCTCAATTGCGTGGCATGGATGCGGTGATCAACCTGGTCGGCGTATTGCACGACGGGCGCGGCGAGCGGAGCTTTGCCGAAGCGCATGGCGGGCTGACGCGCAAAATCATCGCTGCGTGCGGTGAAACGGGCGTGCGCCGCTATGTGCACATGAGCGCACTGGGCGCCGACGTCATTGGCCCGAGCCGTTATCAGCGCACCAAAGGCGCAGCCGAAGCGCTGGTTCGCGAGTCGAAACTCGATTGGACGATTTTCCGGCCATCCGTAATCTTCGGGCGCGGAGATCGCTTCGTGAATCTGTTCGCGCGCGTGCAGGAAATGCTGCCGGTGATTTTTCTCGGCCGGCCACAGGCGCGCTTTCAGCCCGTGTATGTCGAAGACGTCGCGGCGGCATTGACGGCGAGCCTCGACGAACTGGCAGCGCACGGCAAAACCTTTGACCTCTGCGGTCCGCGCATTTATACGCTGCGCGAACTCGTTGCGCTGATCGGCGAGTTGACCGGCCACCGGCGGCCGATCATCGGCCTGGGCGACACGCTCTCGTATCTGCAGGCGCTGACGCTCGAATGGCTGCCGGGACAATTAATGACGCGCGACAATTACCATTCGATGCAGGTCGATAACGTCAGTGCCGAGCCGTTCCCGTTCGGTATCCGGCCAGCCGCGCTCGAAGCCGAGGCGCCCACGTGGCTCGCGCAAGCCACCCCGCGCGCGCGTTACCGCGCCTACCGCGACCACGCGGGCCGCGCGTCTTAAAGTCGCGCTTTGCCGATGGCGCCGTACACACTCGTCATCGGCAACAAAGCGTATTCATCGTGGTCGCTGCGGCCATGGTTGTTGCTGAAACAGGCGCATATTCCGTTTGCCG
Source organism: Betaproteobacteria bacterium (assembly GCA_025353085.1). Taxonomy (GTDB): domain Bacteria; phylum Pseudomonadota; class Gammaproteobacteria; order Burkholderiales; family SG8-41; genus PALSA-1004. The sequence goes on along the minus strand of JANXRI010000047.1, from coordinate 2,795 downwards.
AAGTCCGCATCGCGCTCTACAAGGACGATCATGCCGCGAAGATCCGGCGCTATTCGCCCGCAGGCAAAGTACCAATACTGATCGATAAGGGCACCGCCATTTGGGAATCACTCGCGATCTGCGAGTATCTGGCCGAGCGTCATGCCGACAAGCAATTATGGCCGGCTGATCCCGCGGCGCGCGCGTTCGGGCGCGCGATCAGCGCTGAAATGCACGCGGGATTTTCGGCAATGCGCGGCGAGCTCGTAATGAACGTGCGCCATGTGCTGCCGCGCGCGGGCATGAGCGCCGAAGTCACCGGCGACATCGCTCGCATTGAAGCAATCTGGAACGACAGCCTGCGCCGCTATGGCGGCCCGTTCCTGCTCGGCGCTTTCTCGGTGGCAGACGCAATGTTCGCGCCCGTCGCTACGCGCTTTCGAACCTATGCGGTGGCGTTGTCGGTATCGGCGCAACGTTATGCGAATAGCGTGCTGGCGCTGCCGGCGATGCAGGAATGGTACGCGGCTGCGGCAGTCGAACCCGAAGTGTTGCCGCAATACGAACCGTGACCTGACCCGCATGCAGATCTACGCTGTCGGCGGCTCCGTTCGCGACGAACTGCTCGGCTTGCCGGTGACTGATCGCGATTTCGTCGTGGTGGGCGCGACGCCGGCGGAGATGATTAAGCTCGGTTACAAGCCGGTCGGCAAAGATTTCCCGGTGTTCCTGCATCCGGACACGAAAGAGGAATACGCCCTCGCGCGCACCGAACGCAAGACCGCGCGCGGTTATCACGGCTTTGAGTTTCATGCCGCGCCCGATGTAACGCTTGAGCAGGATCTCGCCCGCCGCGATCTCACGATTAACGCCATCGCGCGCGATGAAGCGGGCACATTGATCGATCCATTCGGCGGCGAGGCCGACCTCAAAACGCATGTATTGCGTCACGTCGGGCCTGCGTTTGCTGAAGACCCGGTGCGCATATTGCGGGTCGCACGTTTCGCGGCGCGGTTTGGTTTCGATATCGCGCCGGAAACGTTGCAGCAAATGCGCTCGATGGTCGCGCAGGGCGAAGCCAACGCGCTGGTCGCCGAGCGCGTCTGGCAGGAACTCGCGCGCGGGCTGATGGAAGAGCGGCCGTCGCCTATGTTCGGAGTGCTCGCAGACTGCGGCGCATTCGCGATCGTGTTGGCGGAGCTGACGGGGTTGATCGAGGGCGCCGCGGGTGCACGCCGGTTGGCCGCACTCGACGCTGCGGCAAAATTAGGGCTTGACCTGGCGGCCCGGTTCGCATTGATTGCAATGCATGCAGGCGAACAAGCGATCGAATCGTTGTGCGAGCGCCTGCGAGTTCCGCAGGATTGCCGCGAACTCGCCCTGGCGGCTGCGCGTAGTTGTGCGGAGGTGGGCAGGGCAGCTGACTTGCCGGCCGACGCGCTGCTGAAACTTTTGCACGAGACGGATGCACTACGCCGGCCCGGGCGTTTTGCGCAGCTACTTGACGTATGCGCGGTCATCGCGGACGAGTCCGCAAGCGCGGCTGCCCTGTCGAGGCTAAAGGCGGCGCTCGCGGCGGCGCGCGCTGTCGACGCCGGCGCGATCGCCAGGCGGTGCGTTGACGCGACGCACATCAAGGACGAGATCGCGCACGCGCGTATCGCTGCGATAACGGATGCGGTTTCGGCCAACCAGCCGCCGCCACCTTAGTCATACATACAGGACAGGAGGACAAGCCATGCTGGATCTTTATACGTGGACCACGCCGAATGGCCGCAAGGTGTCGATCATGCTCGAAGAAACGGGTCTGCCTTACCGCGTGCATGCGATCAACATCGGGCAGAATGATCAATTCAAACCCGAGTTTGTCGCGATCAGTGCCAGCAGCAAAATACCGGTGCTCGTTGATACCGACGGACCGGGCGGCGAGCCGTACGCGATGATGGAGTCGGGCGCGATCCTGATTTATCTCGCGCACAAATCCGCGAAGCTGCTGCCGCAGTCAGAGCGCCTGCGTTTCGATGCGCTGCAATGGCTGATGTTCCAGATGGGCGGCGTGGGGCCGATGTTCGGCCAGGCGCATCACTTTTTGCGTGTAGCCAAGGAACCGGTTCCCTATGCGGTCGACCGCTACACGCGTGAGAAAGACCGGTTATACGGGGTGCTTGATCAACGGCTTGCCGCGCACGAATACCTGGCCGATGAATACTCGATTGCCGACATCGCAACTTATCCGTGGGTCGCGCGCTTCGAATGGCACAAGACCGACCTCGCCGACCATCCGCATGTAAAACGCTGGTTCGACGCGATCTCCGCGCGCCCTGCGGTGCAGCGCGGCATGCTGGTGCCCGCAGTATGAAGTGGCGGTCGAAATTGCGGGCGTGAGCATTTACAACTGATTGCGTTTGTCGCCGCGCGTGAATCCCATGAGCGGCACGCTGAATTCGCGGCCCACTGCAAACACTTTAAAGAGTTCGCCCATTTCCGCCGGGCTCAGCAGCTTTTGCGCCTGCGCTGCCAGCGGCAGATACGCGGCCGCATTGTCGGCGGGCGTCTCTGCGAGAATTTCAGTGATGCCGCAGTTAATCAAAAACTGCGCCTGATTCGCATAGCCGAGCACGTCTAAACCGGCAGCTGTGGCGGCGGCGGCGAGCGCGCTGAAATCGATATGCGCCGTGATGTCCTGCAAGCCGACTAGACACAGCGGGTCGTCATGCGCGTGATGGCGGTAATGGCACATCAGGGTGCCGCTGCTGCGCTGAGGATGGTAATACTCGCGCGCCGCAAAGCCATAATCGATGAAGAGCGCCACGCCG
>JANXRI010000004.1 GCA_025353085.1 Betaproteobacteria bacterium | reverse complement strand
GCGCATTGCCGACGGTGCCCCGCTCGTCGCGCGCTGGCACAAACAGTTCATCCGGCGCCTGGCCGTAAGCGCGCCGCCGTTGACGGCCGCGGAGATCGATGCGAATTTTAATTATTTGGGGACCGCTGACTATCAGCACGGCATCGATGCGTTCATCAACAAGAAAAAACCGAAGTTCGAAGGGCGCTGACGCGCAGTGATTAGGTGATTAGGTGATTAGGTGATTTAGTAATTTATTTGCCTGAAGAACGATGATAACGCCGGAAAATGCCTAATCACTCAATCACTCAATCACTCAATCACTCAATCACTCAATCACTCAATCACTCAATCACTCAATCACTCAATCACTCAGGAATCCGCAATGTCAGGACCGTTGTCCCATATCAAAGTGCTCGATCTCTCGCGCGTGCTCGCAGCACCCTGGGCCGCGCAAAACCTTGCCGATCTCGGAGCCGAGGTGATCAAAGTCGAACGCCCGCTCAAGGGCGACGATTCGCGCGCGTACGCGCCGCCCTTTCTCAAAGACGAGCAAGGCAACGAGACGCGCGAGTCGGCGTATTTCTGCGCGGCCAACCGCGGCAAGAAATCGATCACGATCAATATTTCGAAACCCGAGGGCCAGGCGCTCGTGCGTGAACTCGCGAAACAATGCGATGTGCTGATCGAAAATTACAAGGTTGGTGATCTCGCACGTTACGGGCTGGGCTACGATGACCTTAAAAAGAACAATCCGGGCCTGATCTACTGCTCGGTAACCGGCTTCGGCCAGACCGGTCCCGACAAAGACCGTCCGGGCTACGACTTCATGGCGCAGGGCATGGGCGGGCTTATGAGCATTACCGGCGAGCGCGAAGACCTGCCGGGCGGCGGACCGCAACGCGTCGGCGTGCCGATCATCGATCTGACCACCGGCATGTACGCGACGATCGCGATTTGCGCGGCGATTGCGAATCGAGCGGTAACCGGCAAAGGGCAGTGGATAGATGTCGCGTTGCTCGACTCCTGCGTGGCTTTCCTCGCCAACCAGGCGACGAACTATTTCGCGACTGGCGAATCGCCGCGACCGCTCGGCAACGCGCATCCCAACATCGTGCCGTACCAGACGTTCAAGACCGCCGACGGCGCATTGATCCTCGCGTGCGGCAACGACAATCTGTTCAACAAATTTTGCGACGTCGCCGGCTGCGCGCACCTCGCTAAGGACCCGCGCTTCTCGACCAACGGCGAGCGCGTGAAGAACCGCGACGAGATCACGCGGCTCCTGAACGAGATTTTCCTTAAGCGGCCCACGCGCGAGTGGGTGAAGCTGCTCGATCAGGCCGGCGTCGCCAACGGCCCGATCAACACCATTCAACAAGTGTTCGAAGAGCCGCAGGTGCAGGCGCGTGGCATGAAAATCGAATTAACGCACGCGGTTGCAGGCAAGGTAGCGCTGGTCGCGAGTCCGATGAAGTTTTCTGGCACACCGATCAAACATGAGGTGCCGCCACCGGCGCTTGGGCAGCATACCGAGGAAATACTCGGCGGCGTGCTGAAGAAGAACGCGACCGAGATCGCGCAGTTAAAAGCAAGCGGAATCGTGTGATCGCGAGAGTGATTAGTAGACTCCTTCTCCCCCGGGGAGAAGGCCGGGATGAGGGCGCGAAGTTGAATTTCGCAAGTAATGAATTGGACAGCGATCAATAATTCCATGGCCACCAGGCAAGAAAAAATCTCCCGCAGTTACCTGTTTGTTCCCGCCACCCGTATCGAGCGCGTCCCTAAAGCGTTTGCTTCGGGCGCGCACGCAGTCATTGTGGATCTTGAAGACGCAGTGGCGCCTGCCGACAAGCGAGCCGCACGCGACATGGTGGCGCGCGGCTGTCCGAACGCGCAGTCGGTGTTGATACGCGTTAACGGTCCCGACACCGAGTGGTTCGAAGACGATGTAAAACTGTGCGGCGAGCTGCGTGCGCTCGGCGTGGTCGTGTCCAAAGCCGAAACGCCAGAGCAACTGCGTCACGTCGCGAGCCAACTGCCAGCCGGCGCGTTGATCCTGCCGCTCGTTGAAACCGCGCGGGGCTACGCGAATATCGTGACGCTGTGCGCGGTATCCGGCGTGCAACGCCTCATGTTCGGCAATATCGATTTTCAGCTCGACCTGGGGATCGACGGCAATCGCGATGAGCTGCTCTATTTCCGCTCGGGCATAGTGCTCGCATCCAGACTGGCGAACGTTCAGCCGCCGGTTGACGGGGTAACCGTCGATATCGAAAACGTCGAGCGCGTGCAGGATGATACTTTCTATGCAAAGCGGCTCGGTTTCGGCGGCAAGCTGTGCATACATCCGCGGCAGATAGCGCTGGTGAACGCGTGCTTCAGTCCAACCGCGGACGAAATCGCGTGGGCGCAACGCGTGGTCGACGCAGCGGGCGTAGCGGATGGCGGCGCCGTTCAGGTCGACGGTAAAATGGTCGACCGGCCGGTGCTGCTCAAGGCGCAGGGGATTTTGCGCGAAGCGGTGCACGACTGAAATTTTGCTACGCTGACTTGTACCGACAAGGTTCGCGATCCGCGCGCTTCGTGATAGTTCAAAGAGGCGTCGTACTGCCTGCGGCGTGGTCGCGCAACGCTTTTTCAGCCATGGCGTTGAGTTTTTTCGTCGCTTGGGCGTACAGGAATTCCGGCGCAAGGTCGGCGCCATTGGGCCACGTGACGGTTTCCAACTCAGGATGTATCGTTGCCCGGGCGAATAGCGTTTTGTCTTTCAGTGGTTCGAACATGGGACCCCAAAGCTCGGCGCTCAAATCAATCGTCCCGGAGGCGCCGTCATCGAAACGGAGCCAAAGCCGATAGCCCTCCGAGGGTTTTACCTCGACAACTTTTGGAATCATGATTTACTCCAGCGGTTCGATTTTGTTCAGTACCGTAGGGTAGAAAAGCGCAGCGCCTTCCATCGCATGCAATTCCATGTGTGCATGCGCATTTAGTCCAGCCGCTCGCCATAGTTTGATTCAACTGAAACGGCACCGCCTCAGCCAGCGGGATAGATTCCGGCTTTGACACAGCGATGAAACGAAGAATACGGCCATTCGCTGACGCGCTTGACCAGCCCATGCTTCACTGGATTGTAATGTACGTAATCCAGATGCGCGGAATAATCACGATCATCGCGTAGCGTATGTTCCCAGAACCGCCGTTGCCAAATACCGCGTTCGCCTCTGGCACGCCGAATCGGTGTCAACCTTTCGGTTGCGGGCAGGGATTTGGTAAACGCAATCTTTATCGCTTTCCAGCGGGCTGAATAGTTGGCATCCCCCCGCGGCAGTGTCCAGACGCAATGCAGATGGTCGGGCAACACGACCCATGCATCAATGTGAAAGGGATGCCGGGAACGGGTTTGCCGTACTGCGGCCCGCAATGTTTCTACGTGATCGGTCAACAGACTAAGGCTGCGTTCCAGCAGGTTGACCGTAAAAAAATAGGTTCCACCAGGAATGCGATTGCGGCGATAGTCGGGCATATGCGGATTGTCGCTCGGAGTTGCTTTTTTTGCATACGGCGGAAGGCGCTGCGCTTTTCCGCCCTACAGTGCTTACCTTCGTTCAAGGTGTGCGAAGTGTACGACTCCGTGCTGTGCCACACGAATTCCTCTTCGATTGCTAAAATAACCCCGCTTAATGAAACTGCAGAAAGTGAATTTAGGGGTGAATCCTAAAGTATCCCCTCGATAAACTTCCACTCCGCCGGATCGACCGGCGTGATGGACAGCCGGTTGCCGCGCTGCAGAAGCAGCATTTTCGCCAGTTGCGGATAGGTGCGCAGCTCTGCCAATGGCACCACGCGCGTTTTGTTCACAAACTTCACATCGACGTGGACCCAGCGCGGCTTTTCGCGCGTGGCCTTCGGATCGAAGTATTTACTCTTGCGATCGAACTGCGTTTCGTCGGGATAGGCGAGCTTGCTCACTTCGGCGATGCCGGCGATGCCCGGC
>JANXRI010000474.1 GCA_025353085.1 Betaproteobacteria bacterium | reverse complement strand
GCCATCGATCAAATTGATCAGCGGTATGCGGTAGTGGTGGGCGAGGTCTTCAACAAAACCGCCCTGGCCGCCTTTGCGCCGCGTGCCGCCCCAACTTGTACCGCCGCGTACCGTGAAATCTTCGCCGCCGATGGCAACCTGACGGCCGTCGATCGAGCCCAATCCCATTACATACGGCGCGGGCGTGACGTTCACGAGCTTGCCGTCTTTGTAAGTGGCGCTCCCCGTCAGCTTGCCGACTTCCTGAAACGAGCCGGTGTCGACCAACCCCGTGATGCGCTCGCGCACCGTGAGGCGGTTCTGCGCGTGGTGGCGCGCGACCGCCTCTTCGCCGCCGAGCGCTTCCGCGTAGGCATGGCGTTGTTTTAATTCGTCGGCTTCGGGTTTCCAGGTCATCGTTTTTTCCAACTTCAAAAAAATATTGAACCGCGAAGTAAAAATAAATTCGTCATTTTGGTGGAAACCGGAATCAAGGCGCTTGAGCAATCTTTAGATGGTTTCATTCTGTCTGATCCCGGCGTGCGCACGCGGCGACGAGGCAGGGTTATTCAAACGTCTTTTAGATACCGCTGCTCGATTGCGCGCCAGCCTGCACTATTGACCGCGTCCTCGCGATCGGTGAATGTCGCGAGCTCGCTTTCGATTGCCGCCGTGTCGCCGTCGCGCTTGAGCACTGCGAGTACTTTCTTCGCCGCGGCGATCGCGGCGCGATGCGTTTGCGAAGGGTAGATGCCGATGCGGTAGCCCATCGCTTCCAACTCCCGCTGCGGCAGTGCCGGGGTCTTGCCGCCTTCGAAGATATTCGCCATCGCGGGTTTGCTGAGCGCTGGCGGCACTGCCGCGAGTTCCTGCGCGTTCTGCGGCGCTTCGACGAAGCCGACATCGGCCCCGGCGTCGAGATAGGCATTCATCCGGTCGAGCGCCGACTGCAAGCCTTCGACCGCGCGCGCGTCCGTGCGCGCGATGATCACCATGTCCGCATCACGGCGTGTATCGACCGCGGCCTTGATCTTGCCGACCATCTCGGCTTGGGTGACCAGTTGCTTGCCTTCGTAATGACCGCATTTCTTCGGCGAAATCTGGTCTTCGAGGTGAAAGGCCGCAACGCCGGTTTTTTCATACTCGCGAACACTGCGCACGACATTGACGGCATTCCCGTAGCCACTGTCCATGTCGGCTATCACCGGGATCTCGACGGAATCGACGGTGCGCGCGATCCATTGCACGATCTCGGTCATGGTCAGCAGTCCGACGTCGGGATAACCGTTCGCGCGCGAGTAGCCGCCGCCGGTCAGGTAGACGGCGTCGAATCCCGCGAGCTGCACCAGGCGCGCGGTCAAGGTGTCGTACGCGCCGGGGGCGATGACATAGCCGGTGGTGGCCAGCAGATGCCTTAATTGTTGGCGTGAGTTCATACCTGTTCCCTTAGTTGAGCCGGCGTCGGATCGCGAAATGCAACAGTCCGCCGTGGCGAAAATATTCAACATCCTGCGTGGTGTCGAGACGCGACTGCAGCGCAATGATGTCGCGCCGGCCGTCGCTGCGCGTGAGCGTGCACGCGAGATGCATGTGCGGCGCGAGTTGCCCTTCGAGACCGTGTATGTCGATCAACTCGCTGCCGTCGAGCGCGAGCGTCTGGCGGGTGACGCCGCTTGCAAACTGCAGCGGCAATACGCCCATGCCGACGAGATTCGTGCGATGAATACGCTCGAAGGATTCCGCGAGCACGGCGCGCACGCCGAGCAGGCGCGCGCCTTTGGCCGCCCAGTCGCGCGACGAGCCGGCGCCGTATTCCGCGCCCGCGACGATCACGAGCGGCACGCCATCGTGGCGGTAGCGTTGTGCCGCGTCGAAAATCGTCATTGATTCGCCTGCCGGCAGATAACGCGTGTAGCCGCCTTCCTTGTCCGGCGTCATCTCGTTGCGGATGCGGATATTGGCAAAGGTGCCGCGGATCATCACGTCGTGGTTATTGCGGCGTGACGCGTAGTTCACGAAGTCGCGGCGCTCGATGCCCAGCGATTGCAGATAGTGCGCAGCCGGCGTGCCGGGCGAAATCGCGCCGATCGGTGAGATGTGGTCGGTCGTCAGCATGTCGCCGAACATCGCCAGCACGCGCGCGCCGCGGATATCGCGCGGCGGTTCGGGCGTTGCCTTCAAATTTTCGAAAAAGGGCGGGCGGCGAATGAACGTGCTCTGCGCTTGCCAATCGAAGGTCGTGCCGGTGGGTGCATCGAGCGCGTTCCATTCCGGCGTGCCTTGCTCGAGGTCGGCGTAGTGCTTGCGAAACAATTCGGGTGAGAGCATTTCAGTGACGATCGACCTCACTTCCGCGGGTTCCGGCCACACGTCGCGCAGATACACCGGTTTGCCGTCGCGATCGAGACCGAGCGGTTCGGTCGTCAAATCTTTTAGTATCGTACCGGCGATTGCGTATGCGACGACCAGCGGCGGCGACGCGAGAAAATTGGCGCGCACGCTTGGATGAATGCGCCCGTCGAAGTTGCGGTTACCCGACAGCACCGCGACCGTCGCGCAGTCGTGCGCCGCGATTTCCTGCTCGAGTGTTGCGTCGAGCGGACCTGAATTCCCCATGCAGGTCATGCAGCCGTAGCCGGTGAGGCCGAACCCAAGCGCCTCGAGCGGCGCGAGCAGCCCGCTGGATGCGAGATAGTCGGTGACCACGCGGGAGCCCGGCGTAAATGAGGTCTTCACGTTAGGCGCTGGTTTCAAACCGCGCGCGACCGCGTTTCGAGCGAGCAATCCGGCGCCTATCATCACTGAAGGATTTGAGGTGTTAGTGCAGCTCGCAATCGCCGCGATCATGACATCGCCGTCCTTAAGCGTACCGGCGCGCGCCTTGGCCGGATAAGCGTCACGAAAAGCGGCTGGTGCGGCAGCAAGCGATAACCGTTCGTGCGGGCGGCGCGGTCCCGCGATCGACGGTTCGACAGAAGCGAGATCGATCTCGATCATGCGCGTGTAAGCGGGGATGGGGATAGTGGCGTCGCGCCACAGTCCCTGCACTTTCGCATACGCTTCCACCAGATCGACCTGTTGTTCGTCGCGGCCCGTCAGATGCAGATAGCGCAGGGTCTCTGCATCGATCGGGAAATAGCCCATGGTCGCGCCGAACTCGGGCGTCATATTGGCGATCGTCGCCCGGTCGGGCAGCGCGAGCGCATCGACGCCTGGCCCGCAATACTCGACGAACGCGGCGATCAGCTTGTGCCGCCGCAGTGTTTGGGTAATGGTGAGTACCACGTCGGTCGTGGTGGTGCCGGTCGGCGGCGCGCCGGTCAACCGGCAGCCGATTACTTCGGGAATCAGCATCGTTACCGGTTCGCCGAGGGTCGCGGTAGCGCCTTCGAGACCGCCCACACCCCAGCCGACGATGCCGAGGCTGCCAATCATCGGCGTGTGGCTGTCCATGCCGAGCAGCGAATCCGGATAGGCGAGGGTGCGGCCGGCGTCAAGGCGCGTCCATACCACGCGCGCGAGGTGCTCGAGATTGATCTGATGGCAGATGCCCTTGCCGGGCGGAATCAGGCGCAGGTTGTCGAATGCGCGCGCACCCCAGCGCAGGAATGCATAGCGCTCGCGATTACGCTGGATTTCGAGCTGTAGATTGCGCTGCGGCGCGTCGGCGGTGCGGGTGAAATCGACCATCACGCCGTGGTCGATGATGAAGTCCACCGGCACGGCCGGATTGATGCGCCGCGGATCGCCGCCGAGCCGGACCATCGCGTCGCGCATCGCGGCCATGTCACCCATCAGCGGTATGCCCGACGAATCGACCATCAGCACGCGCGTCGGCTTGAACCCGATTTCACGCTCGGAGCTGCGCTTCTTCAACCAGTCGGTTACCGCCGCGACATCATCGGTGGTGGCGGTGCCTTCAGCGTGCTGGCGCAGCAGGTTTTCCAGCACGACCTTCAGCGTGTACGGCAGGCGCGCGACACCGTTTAATCCGATCGCCTCGGCGGCGGCGAGGCTGTAATAGTCGTACGCCGCGCCGTTGACTCTAAGTTCGCGCCGCGTGCGCGCGCCGTTGATTTCGCTTGTCATGTTAATGATCCCTTAGTCGGCGTGCGCGCCCGACGCTTTTACGGCTTTGCCCCATTTGTCGATTTCGCTCGCGATATAGCGCGCGGTTGCCTGCGGCGTGTTGCCGACGGGTTCGGCGCCATCGCGGGCGAGCCGCTCGATTACCTCGGGTTCTCGCAGCGCTTTTGCTGATTCCGCGTTAAGTTTGGCGACGATGTCTTCGGGTGTGCCGGCGGGCGCGAGCAGGAAGTACGAAACCATCGTTTCGTAACCGGGCAGCGTCTCAGCGATTGCGGGCACCTCGGGCAGTATGGCGGCGCGCTTCAAACTGCTGACGCCCATGGCGCGCAGCCTGCCGGAACGCGTGTGCGGTAGCGAGGTGATTAGGGTTGCGAACATCAGCTGCGTATGGCCGGCAATCACGTCGATCAGCGCCGGCGCCGAGCCCTTGTAAGGCACGTGCGTCATCCGGATGCCCGCCATCGAATTGAAAATCTCGTTGGCGAGATGGCCGCCGCTGCCGCTGCCTGCCGAGCCGTAAAGCAGTTGGCCCGGGCGCGCTTTGGCCAGCGCAATCAGCTCTTTCACGTTCTTTGCCGGCAGGGACGGGTGCACGTTCAGGAGCTGCGGCTGCACGGCGACCTGCGTAATCGGAGCGAACGCCTTGACTGTGTCGAACGGCAGGTTGGGATAGAGCGCGGGATTGATGACGTGGCTGTGATAGGCCAACAGAAGCGTGTAGCCGTCGGGCGTGGATTTCGCGACGATTTCCGTGCCGACCACTCCGCCTGACCCTGAACGGTTCTCGACGACGACGGACTGACCGAGCGTTGCCGAGAGCTTTTGCGCGAGCAAGCGCGCCAGGGTGTCAGCGCTGCCGCCCGCGGCGGTCGACACGATCATGCGCACGGGCTTGGCGGGATATGTCTGTGCAAGCGCGCGCTCGGCAAGCGTTGGTGTGCCGGCGATGGTCAGCAAGAGAAAAAATTTGAGCTGTCTCACGGGGGCGCCTCCTTCCGGGTAAATGTTCGCTTGGTGTTCGCCAGGGTGTTCAAAACGAAGTCGGCCACGACGCCAGCAAGTGACGCCCCACGTCGTTGGTCTTGCGCAACTGATGCACGTCCAGCATGCGCAGCAGATAACTGCGCGTCTGTTCGGGGCGAATGACATCCTGCACTGCGTAAATCGCCGCGATGTCGTAAACGGAGTTATCTTTTTGCATGTTAGTCAACTTGGCGTCGTAGCCGGGCTCGCCGGGTTTCAATCCGTGGACGACTGTGACGGCGTAATTCGGG
>JANXRI010000471.1 GCA_025353085.1 Betaproteobacteria bacterium | reverse complement strand
GTAATACGGCTTCCCGCACGGGCCAAGCTGCGCGCGTTTCCGCCATGCCGCATTTCGACGAAGCGGCCTACAGCGACAAACGCTGCTACAACACGACAGAAGCGGAACTCGGCAAGAATACGCCGGCCCTGCCGCCCGGATCGACATTGCAGGCGCGCGAAGCGGAGGCTATCGCCGACTATCTATTGGCGAAATTCGCCGGTCGCGGCGCAGCGACGCGGGCCGAGTGCGAAGAGACTTTCGGCAAGGATGCGCGAGCGTGCGGGGAATATGCCGCGAAGCCGTAGTTGTTTCAATACACGCGCGTCGCGCTATTCTCACCTTCCCTTCGCCCCGCAGGAAGTCCCCTTGGGGGACAAGGGGGAGAGCAAGCGTAGCGGCGAGGGGGCACTTGGGATGGGGATGGGTCACCCGAAACATGCGCACCTACCAAAGCGAAACCCGTTCCTGAGCGGAGGTAACAAATGGCAGGACATGGCTCGCGATCAGCCATGAGATGCCAAAAGCCACCAGTCCGGTCGCCTCGGCGGCAAAGACCGCGCGCGAGACATGCGAGCTGATAAGACCGTCTGAGAGATTCTCGATCGCGATCACGACGATAGCAGCGACGATGGCAAACCCGCACACCGCGTAGATGCGGGCGCGGCGACGCGCTTCGGGATGGTTCTTGGCGTCCGCGCGGCGGTAGAAGACATAGCAAAAGCCCGTCAATATCGCGAACATGATGCCGGCGCTAATGTAATGCACGTGTGGAATGATTTCGTCGTGGTCGCCGCATACGCACGGAAACATCGCGACACCCATCGCGGCGACCGCTGCGATTTTGCTCATTATCATTTCGACGCGTGCCAGGCCGTTATAGGCAAACATGAAGGCGGCTATCGCGAACAGGAACCCGACAAATATGTTGCGCGGCCACGGTTCCTGATAATAGGACTCGCTGATGGAAGTCAGCGGCACCTCGGATAGAAAGCTCGTCAGCGAGGCCAGCGTTATGGCGATAACACCGACCAACAGCTTGATGGTGCGGTGGTTGATTTCGGTCTGTTCTGGATTTGCAAACATAGCCACTCCTCGTATTAACGATCTTCAAAGACGAAATGCTACATTGCAAGACCTAACCCAAAGTCCTCGGGATCGAAAAGCGCATCGTGCAGGAGGCGAACAGCATGACGGACTGAACGTAGAGCGGTGTGACTACGGACGTTTGCGGTAGAAAATCACGAAATGCTCCGTTGATAGACCTGACCCTATTGAGGTTCGGAAGCGATTCATCACCGCTTGGCCGCCACGTGGCGCCCCGTCCCCCCCAGTAGTATTCGCCGTCATCGGCACCTGATGCATTGTTTACCTGTTCATTTGTGTCCATTTGATTAATCTCCACAGTCTGTGACACCGGCTATTCGGCGTCCGAAACGAGGCTAAGGAGGTTAGCTCTCTACTTACCAGGAGATCGCGACAGGGATTCGCTACAAATTTCGAGAGCGCTGGGCTCCCTACAATCAAAAATTCCTCTATAATATCTATTCATAAATGTATTCATAAATATATTCATATATCTATTCACATATAAACCATACACATGTCCCGCCACGCTGAAAGTATCAGAATTCGCCTATCCGGTGGACCGCTGGCAACAAGGCAACTAACTGAAAGTATTGGTGTTAGCCAACCGACGATCTCCCGTGCGTTAGACCAACTCAACGAGGAAGTCGTACGGTTCGGAAGTGGAAAATCTATTCAGTATACATTACGGGATACCATGCGCGGATTGCCGGACATCCCTATCTATCGGGTTAACGCAGAAGGCCATATCCGGCAACTGGGAACGCTGGTTCCGGTCCGCCCGGACGGGTTCGTTATGCGACAAGAGGACGGTGTGACGCTACATAGCCACGGCCTGCCCTGGTGGTTGTTAGATATGCGTCCTCAAGGATATCTGGGACGGGCATACGCTGCTCGCCATGGGGCTGAACTTGTACTACCGGAGCGGCTTGCCGACTGGACCGATACCCACGCCGTGCGGGCGCTGCTTAGGCATGGCCATGACTTGGTGGGAAATCTATTGTTAGGCGATATCGCGAGGGATCATTTTCTTGCCGCTCCGATGTCTACCGCAATCACGGGGAAACAGGTGGCCGAGGAATTTGCACGGCTGGCGCTAGAAGCTGCGCGCGGTGAGAGACCTGGATCGTCGGCTGGGGGCGAGCAGCCGAAATTCACCGCCTTTGCCATGACACCCGACGGGCCTCGGCACGTTATTGTGAAATTCAGCGAATTGGAGAAAGGCCCCGTAAGCGAGCGCTGGCGCGATCTGCTGCTGGCAGAACATCTTGCGCTAGATACGCTGCGGGAAGGCGGCATCTCTACTTCTAGGACGCAGATATTGGAAGGCCTCGGCGGTCAGCGCTTCCTTGAGGTCGAACGCTTTGATCGGGTCGGCAATTTGGGCAGGCGCGCATTGATCTCTTTGGCTGCGTTGGATGCCGAATTCGTCGGGCTAGGAACGGGCGGCTGGCCAATCATCGCGCGCCGCCTAGCAGCTGAAGGCCAAATTCGTCCCGAAGCAGCGGATGGCGCAAGTCTTTTATGGGCCTTTGGCACTCTGATCGGCAACTCCGATATGCACAGCAGCAACCTGTCATTTGTCTCCGAACATGGTCGGCCATATAACATTGCACCAGCCTACGACATGACGCCAATGACCTTCGCGCCCCGCAGTGGTGGCGGGTTACCTGACACCATCTCCGAGGCGAACATCCACGCCAGTGTGGACAACGGAATTTGGCGGCGCGCAGAAGAACTAGCGCGTGCGTTCCTCACCCGGGTCAGGGCAGAAATACGCTTTAGCCGCCGATTTGAACCGTGCATCGCTGCAGTTGGTCACCACATCGAGGTGGCCAGCGCCAAAATCGGAAGGCTAGGGTAAGTCTCTAGATGCCATCCCAAGATGGGTGGCGGTGAATCCAGCGTCGACGCGGGTTGCAAAACAGTGCACGACATTTCGAGGGCCAGCTACCTTTTAAACAAAAAACAAATGGAGTCAGAAGCCATTTAATTACGACGTTTTCGATAGTCAATCCAAATGCCGTATTGACGGAAAAATATTCCGCGCAAATGCGCTTTCCTATGGGGCAAAGGCAAAGGGGTCAGGCCTGGCTGCCCCTGCGCTGGGGACACTTTCCCGGTCGGCGCTGCCGAAGAGCAGGTCACGACCTCAGAGCCGATGGTGTCAGGTTTTGCCTTGCCCGTCCTGAACATACTCATCACTGGACTTCCCCCCCTTGGATTGCCTTCATGCCGCTACGATTCGCCGTTACTGCACCATCTATGAAAAAAGCGATTCACTTGTTTTTATTGCGATTATTTCGGATTCCAGCCTAAAGACGAATTGAGCTAAGAACGGTGTTGTGAAGACGAATGCTGCAGGAAATTAATACATGCTACGTTGATAGACCTGACCCCACGGATTCACATTGGGGTTCTTATCGGAAACTTAGGTGTCCTTATGCTCGTCGCTGCAATTCGGTGGTATGAAAAGGTACAAGCGAATCGATGGCCTCGACCGGCTGCGTATTCACGTCCCATTTGAAAAAGCGCATGACGATTTTATCAGGGGTGAAATCAGCCACTGTGAAACCATGTTGCTCGATCGGCTTGAACTGCTCTGAGAGATCGACGTGGGCGGGGGGCCGGGCGCCGGTGCCGCGCCGTCCCGACGGCCAGCCGCCCGGGCGCGTCCCGATCGGTCCCGAGAGGGCGACGTTTACGGGATTGGCTTGAAGATCGAGCCGGCCGCTGCGCATCATGCTGCCAATGGCGATGGCGTGCAGGTCGCCACTGACCACCAGCGGGATGCGATTTCTCATCGACGAAAGCGATTCGATGATTCGGTCGTGTTGTTTGAGCCAGCCCGGTTGCCAGTAGGGTTTCGCCACATTCGTCGTGAGGTTGCCGTCCGGACCCAGCACGTCCGGATACCATTCGCCCCACTTGCCTGCGGTCCATCCGGGCGGATTCGAAGGTGCGTGGACAACGTGCGTCACATCGGTCGCGGCGGCGCGCGCCTTGAGCCACTTCTCAACCTCCAGATCGACGTAGACCGCGCTCGGGCCGGCGAGCGTCTGGGAACGGCGCACGTCATACAGCAGGATTTCGGCGAGGCGGCCGAAGCGGATCGTGCCGAAACTCTCAGAAAGCCCCGGGACACGGTCGCCCGCCGACGATCCGGGAAGTCCGAGCGGACGCATCGGGTCCGGCAGGAATTCGGGATAGAACAGACTTTGCGTGGCACGCGCGAGCTGCAGCATGAAATATGAGGGAGGAAACGTGACGATTTCGTCCGTCGCCTCATCGTTATCGAAATAATCGTGATCGTCCTGCAGAAAAAACACTGGCGTGGATCGGAAATCGGTTCCGTATAGCGGTGCGATCTGCGGTGCGACAGAGCGTTTGAGCACCATTTCATTGTCCCCGCCGAGCACTATTCCGGAACGGTCGAACCTGCCGGCGATCTGCGCAGCGTCAGGACGAGCGCCCGTGGCGAGCGAACTCACCGGCGCCAGGAGATCCCAGTACACGTGGTCGCCGTTTGCAACCGCGACATCAGGCTTGAACGAAAGGGCGCGGCGGAGCAGCCGGTTGCGCACGGCGGTGGGCAGGAACGTCATCGCCTCGTGGCCGCCAGCGCAGGTATAGAACAATACCCGCAGCTTTTCCGGGCGCGCATCGAGCGCCGGAAAAGTTGAAATCTCCCACGGCTGGCAAAGCGCGCGGCCGTCGCTGGTCTGGAGCGACAAAGCATAGCGACGGCCGGGCAGAAGATTCGCGGCATAGAACTGCCAGTGTTCTCCGCGCGTGTCCGTCATGCGCCCGGTCACCGTCGTATCGCCGACGCGCAGGCGGGGCTCGGACGCGAGTGCGGTTTTATATGACGCCTTGACAAGAATACGGCTGTCGCTCACGGTTGGCAGCAGGTGGCGCAACGCGCCGGCATCCCAAGTTGGGTCGGTCGCTGATTGCGCTTTGGCGTGCTCGACGAAAAGATCT
>JANXRI010000468.1 GCA_025353085.1 Betaproteobacteria bacterium | reverse complement strand
GCGGCATCCGCGGCGAACTCGCGGAAACGCCCAAGCCCGGCGACAAGGTGTTCGCCCGCACTGAAAACCGCGTGATCGCCACCGCGCATCAGTCACTACAGGCCGCCGCCAAGTTTTTCGAAGCGAACGGCGTGCGCGCCGTAAACCTTGGCGACAGCGTGACCGGCGAAGCCCGCGAAGTCGCCAAGGTTTACGGCGCGCTCGCGCGCGAAGTAAAAATGCACGGGCTACCGTGGCAGCCACCGGTTGCATTGATCTCGGGCGGCGAATGCACGGTGACCGTGCGCGGCAACGGCCGCGGTGGACGCTGCGCGGAATTTCTCGTTTCGCTCGTTGACGATTTGCGCGGCGCCGAGGGCATACACGCGCTCGCGTGCGATACCGACGGCATCGACGGCACCGAAGACAATGCCGGCGCCATCGCCGCGCCCGACTCTCTCACGCGCGCGGCAAAACTTGGGCTCGACGCCGGCAAGCTGCTCGCCAACAATGACGGTTTCAGCTTTTTCGCAGCCCTCGGCGACCTGGTCGTCACCGGCCCCACGCGCACGAACGTAAACGATTACCGCGTAATTCTCGTTCGCTGATTTGATGCGCCGCCGCGGCAAGCGCGTGTCGATTTCTCAGGTGAATCGTTAAGCGTTCATAGGCTCGGAATCGACACCGATGTAGTCGTTCGGCTTCTCGTATCGGGATGGTGCCTAGCTATCGCTTCGCGTCAACGCAAGTAGACGTTTTTTTAAATATTTGATCGCCATGCTACGATTATAGACTTGACCCCATTAGCCAGCATTAGCCCCGCATCCTATCTGCGATGGGAAGACACGATCGAGCGAACGCGACCCGGTCCGATAGAATGTCCTCGCGATACGTCAAAATAAATTCCGACAATCGCATTTACCCGCCATATTCCACTCAGTTACGTAAATAACCAGACCGGAGTAATTATTACAAAGCTCATCAGATCGACGCCTATTAGGCTGATGGTTGATGGTCGGCATGGGGTTCCTTCAAGAATGCTGACCGACTCAACGTTATCCTGAGAGCGAGGAAGGGTCCGAACGTATCGAACCCTTGGTCGGTCTCAGTAGACGACGGCTATATTGTGCGCTCTCGCGGCGAAGAAAAGGTGCGCCGCCGGAATGGATACAAGCCTCGGCGCTGGATTGTGGAAGTTGCGCATTCTTGGTTCAACCGTTTCCGAAAGCTCCTTGTTCGCTACGAAAAGACTGATCTTTCATACTTGGGTTTGAACATGCTCGCTGCCGCCATCATTTGCTTTCGGAAGGTGCCAGGTAAGACAAATATTATTTACGGATAATCTCTTAATATAAATCAAAAACCAACCAGTCCGCTTTGCAATGCGGCTGCTTTGTTGGCATCCGCCTTTCCCCCAATACTTCACGCAAAGTTTCGGCAACAATTCCGACCCAAGATTTCGTTGATCTACATCAACCAGGGGGGACGACAAATCGACATAATCGAGTAATCCGTGTCGAATTGAAATAAAGAGCACGCAGATGAAACTCATCTTCAGCAAGCGCAGATTCGAAACCAACCGAAGCATCGCGGTGCTGCCAACGCCGCAAGGCTACATCACGGGCAACAAGAAGAGGTAATTGATGTTTATCGAGTACCGTCTTGAAAGATTATTTAATCAGATCTCTGCCGAAATCGCCATTCCATTGCGGATAGTATTATGGAATGGACGCGAGTTTAATTTCTCTTCTGAACCCACCGTCACCATCCACATCCCAACCCGGTCGGCGCTCCAGTATTTCGTCCCGCCCGACCTCGCTAAGCTCGGCAAGGCATTTGTGGAGGGCCACATCCGCGTAGAGGGGTCAATCCATGAGCTATTCCGGGTCGCGGAAGTTCTGGTCAGCAACCTTGCCGCACACACGCGCACCAGATGTCAATGGTTCACGCATCACAGTCACAGTCAGGACCGCGAGGCCATCGAATACCATTACGACGTCTCGAACGATTTCTATTCATTGTTTCTTGACCGGCACATGGTTTATTCATGCGCTTATTACCGGTCTGAGGATGACACCCTGGACACGGCACAGGAACAGAAGCTCGATCATATTCTAAAAAAGCTGATGTTAAAGCCGGATGAACGCTTTCTCGACATTGGTTGCGGCTGGGGGGCATTGATCCTGCGCGCAGCGAAGAAATACGGCGCCATCGCCACCGGAATCACGCTGTCGAAAAACCAATTCGAACACGTTCAGAGCCGTATTCAGGCGGAAGGTTTGATGGAGCGATGCACGGTGAAGTTGCTGGATTACCGCGACCTGCCGGACGCCAGCGTTTTTGACAAGATAGCGAGTATCGGCATGTTCGAGCATGTGGGCTTAAAGAATCTTCCGGAGTATTTCCGCAAAATCTGCGCGCTTTTGACGGCTGAGGGACTGGTGTTGAATCACGGCATCACCACCAGCAATGTCGACAGCCACGAGCGTGGCGCCGGCGCCGGCGAGTTTATCGACACCTACGTGTTTCCCGAGGGCGAACTGCCGCACCTCAGCCTCGCCTTAAAGGAAATGTCGGCGGCCGGATTAGAGGTGACCGATGCGGAATCGCTACGGCGTCATTACGCACGTACCTGCATGGAATGGGCCAATAGACTCGAATCTAACCGTGACCGCGCAATCTCTATCATCGGAGAACGGCGGCTTCGTATCTGGGAAATCTATCTTGCCGGCTGCGCTCATGCATTTTCGCATAGCTGGATAAACATTTATCAGGTTCTTGCCCGCAAAGGTACGAGTTCGACCGCGAATTCCTTGCCGCTCACGCGGGAATACATGTATGGCGGCAACGAGAGCCAGTACCAAGCCCCGAGCGAGGCCCAAAGCTTGCAGCCAAAAATGAATGTTTGATCGCGAGCCACCATTCCCTGCGTGAGACCCTGATGCTTCAGTCGTTACGAGCAAGAGGATACAGATTGATTTTGAGTTCACTTGATCACCTTCGTGAATCCAGCAGCGAGCACATTAGTTCATAGTTACATAGAGGTTAAACGGCAATATGCAGGCGGGACTCTCAAGTTTTTTTTGCGCCAGCCACAGATAAATATTTGGCTACGCGCACTGGTCCTCAAACATGAGGCAAGACGAGCCGACCGTGCTAGTGTAAAGATTAGGACGGACTGCGCTTGCACGTATCAGGCGCTCTACGCGAGGCCGCTTTTTGCCAGCGTCGGCTGGTGGCTATTTGGTTTAGAATCCGTTCCCGACTGAATCATTTGAGCGCTTATGAGTTCTATTCACCGCATGTCTCCCGCCAAACAACTCCCGCTGCTTTTCACGCCGATCGAACTACGCGGTGTGACCGCGCGCAATCGTATCGTCGTCTCGCCGATGTGCCAGTACTCGTCAGCGGACGGCGGGCCGACTGATTTCCATCTCGTGCATCTGGGCAAGTTCGCGATGGGCGGCGCGGGCATCGTATTCTGCGAAGAGACTTCAGTCGAAGAGCGCGGCCGCAAGTCGTATCATTGCGCCGGCATATATGACGATGCACACATTGCGCAGTACCGGCGAATTAACGACTTCATCCGCAGCCAGGGCGCAGTGCCGGCGATTCAAATTGGCCAGTCCGGGCGCAAAGGCTCGGGTTGCGCGCCGTGGGACGGCTATCGTTCGCTGACCGCCGACGACGCACAGCATGGCGAAGCGCCGTGGCAAACGATTTCAGCGAGCGCGGTTGCGGCAAGCCCGGCGTCCATAGTGCCGCATGCGCTGGACCGCGCTGAAATTGGCGCCGTCCTCGCGCATTGGAAAGAAGCAGCTTTGCGTGCCGCTGACGCCGGCTATGACATTATCGAAGTGCACGCGGCGCATGGTTACCTGATCCATCAGTTTTTGTCGCCGCTGACGAACCAACGCACCGATGCGTACGGCGGCGATCTTGCCGGCCGCATGCGGCTGTGTCTTGAAATCGTTGAAGCCGTGCGCGCACCCTGGCCGGTCGACCGGCCGGTTTTCATGCGCGTTTCGGCGGTCGATGGCGCGAACAGTCAATGGACGGTCGACGATACGGTGGCACTCGTGCGCGCGGCAAAAGAGCGCGGCGTTGAAGTCGTG
>JANXRI010000465.1 GCA_025353085.1 Betaproteobacteria bacterium | reverse complement strand
ATTCACGTGCCGAAAGGCTACATTTATTTTGCGATGGGGTTTTCGGTCGTAGTGGAAATGCTTAATCTCAAATTGCGCGCGCGCTTTCAACCTCGCACGCAGCCGGTCAGGTTGCACAAAAAAATCGAAGGAGAAGATGCGTGACCAAGCTTAGCTTGAGTGCCGGTATGATTCTGTTGTCCCCGCTCGCTAAAATAAGCAATGGACGGCAAGTAGCGCCAATAATAAACGAGGAGAAAGCCATCATAAAATACCTGGTCCAATCGATCGCAGCGGCCGCCGGCTGGAGCTTTATGGTGTCGCCGTATGCCGCCCAGATCGACCCTGTTGTCAGTTTTCCGACGAAGCCGATTCGCTTTATCGTGCCTTTTGCGCCGGGTGCGGGCACGGACATCACTGCGCGCACGATCGCGCAGAAGCTCAGCGAGAAATTCGGCCAGCAGGTGGTAGCGGACAACCGCACGGGCGCGGGCG
Source organism: Betaproteobacteria bacterium (assembly GCA_025353085.1). GTDB lineage: Bacteria > Pseudomonadota > Gammaproteobacteria > Burkholderiales > SG8-41 > PALSA-1004. The sequence goes on along the minus strand of JANXRI010000465.1, from coordinate 2,082 downwards.
GCGCCATCGGCGTCGATGCTGCGGCCAAAGCGATTCCAGACGGTTATACGATCTGCCTTATCTCGGCGTCGAATTCGGTCAATTCGGCAACCAATTCCACCTTGCCGTACGATCTCGTGAAAGACCTGCAGGGCATCACCCAGGCCACTTCGCTTTTTTATGTGGTCTACATACACCCATCGGTGCCGGCCAAGTCAGTGAGTGAACTCATTGCCTACGCCAGGGCCAACCCGGACAAACTCAACTTCGGCTCGTCAGGCAGCAACACATTGCAGCATTTTGCCGGCGAACTCCTGAATCACATGGCTGGTATAAAGGTCGTGCACATTCCCTATAAAGGCACTGCTGCAGTGATTCCGGCGATGCTGGCCGGCGAAGTGCAAGTTGGTTTCGGCTCCTTGATCGGCACCCGTTCGCAGATGCAGGCCGGCCGGTTGCGTGGCATCGCGATTACCGCGGCGAAGCGCTCGCCGTCCATCGATTTGCCGACGGTCGCGGAAACAGGCGTGCCCGGTTACGAGGTCGACCAATGGTACGGCGTGATTACCTCCGCAGCCGTACCGCAATCTATCGTCAAAAAACTGAATGCCGCGATGGTGGAAGGCTTGCACCAACCGGACGTAGTGGCGCGTCTTGCCAGTGATGGATCCATTCCGGTCGCCAGCTCGCCGGCGCAATTCAATGCTCACATCAAGTCCGAGATTGCCAAGTGGAAGCGGCTCGTCAAGGAAGCCAATCTGCCGATCGAGAAATAAAGCGTTTCGGTCACCGGGGCGCAATCAGGCGGCGATCAGTCTTCGTGCGCGAGCATGTGGATGATGTAGCCGCCGGATTTTTCGTCCCGCTCGAGCTGCATGAGGTGGCGCGACTGTGCTTCTTCGAGCAGCGAGTTAAACGAGCGGAAGCCGTAAGACGCTTCATTGAAGCCGGGCTTGCGGCGCTTCAATGCCTGCTTGACCATCGAGCCCCAGATTTTTTCGTCTTCGCCTCGCTCGCTGCCCAGCGCATCGATCGTCTCCATGATGAGATCAAGCGCTTCCTGCTTTTTGTCATCGTCGGATTTTTTCGACGGCTCGGCGGGTGGGGCGGCGGTAACGACGGTGGCGGGCGTGACAAGCGACCCGGCCGCTTCGGTCTTGGGCGCGGCTTTTTTCGGCGCAGCTCGCCTGCGCGCCGGTCTTTCGCGCACGAGGTCATCGTAAAAAATAAATTCGTCGCAGTTGGCGATCAAGAGATCGGAGGTTGAATTCTTGACGCCGACGCCGATCACGGTTTTGTTGTTTTCGCGCAGCTTTGAAACAAGCGGCGAAAAATCCGAGTCGCCGCTGATAATGACGAACGCGTCGACATGCGACTTGGTGTAGCAGAGGTCGAGCGCATCGACCACCATCCTTATATCAGCCGAATTCTTGCCCGACATGCGCACGTGCGGGATTTCAATCAGCTCGAACGACGCTTCGTGCATGGCGCCTTTGAAGCTTTTGTAGCGGTCCCAGTCGCAGTAAGCTTTTTTGACCACGATGCTGCCCTTGAGCAGCAGGCGCTCGAGAACTTTGTCGATGTCGAACTTGGCATACTTGGCGTCCGCGACGCCGAGCGCAACGTTCTCGAAATCGCAGAAGAGCGCCATATTGGTGATGTCGGCTTGCGCAGCCATTGTTGCTCCAGTCGTGAGGCGCCGGCAGCGCCGGCGCGAGCGCGCATTGTACGCGCCCGCCACGGCGTTGTCGTGGCGGGCGCTTGCGATTGGAATTCCGCGGATCATGAATGAAAGATCAGCGAGTGGCGAAAGAAACCACGCAATGACGTCGAGACTGCGTTATCGATGGCCGTGCGCGAGCGGCAGCTGGCGTCGTTGTAACGAACTTGGCGCTCGAAGGTCGCTCTATGGGTGCCGCGCAGATGCACCCGACGTGAAGCGCGACCGGCCGTGCGTCGCCTGCGGAATCGCCGCGCTCAGGTGGTAGCGGCGGCGGCCTGTTGGCGCGCGATCTGGCGGTCGTCGATCGGGAAATTGAGAATCGCCGCGATCACGCCCATGCCAATGGTCAGGATCCACATCAAGCGATAGGAGCCGGTTGC
>JANXRI010000448.1 GCA_025353085.1 Betaproteobacteria bacterium | reverse complement strand
CGCGCGGGGATGGGGTGAAACATTTCATATCTCGTTCAATACCTACAAGCCGTTTCCGTGCGGAATCGTGACGCATGCCGCGATCGATGGCTGCTTGCAGTTGCGCGCGGAGCATCGCCTTCAGGCGGATCAGATCGAGTCCGTCTTTCTGAACGTTCATCCGCTCACGCTGCGCCTCACCGGCAGAAAAGCGCCGGCATCGGGTCTGGAAGCCAAGTTAAGCGTCTATTACACCGCGGCGTGCGCACTGGTTTACGGTACGGTCGGCGTCAGAGAGTTCAGCACGGAATGCCTGAACGACAGCAGGGTTGTCGCGCTGCGCCAGCGCATTGAAGCGGCAGCCGACGACACGCTGGGCAAGGAGGAGGCCCGGGTCAACATCAAACTGCGGGATGGCAGAACTTGTAGCAAGCATGTGCCACACGCGCTGGGGAGCGCTGAACGCCCGTTGCCGGATGACTACATGGCCGCCAAGTTTCGCGCTCTCGCCGAGCCTGTCCTGCCGCGCAGTGCGGTGGACCAACTGCTCGACATGATATGGTCGCTGGACAGCCTCGACGATGCCGGCGCCGTAGCGCGCTGTGCCGCGGCGGCTTCCGGGCGGCCATAACCTGACGGCAAGCGCCATGCCGGTGAGTCGCCATATTGCCTGTGCGTTGGTGGCCGGCATCCTGATGTCTGCCCTTGGCACGGTTTCCGCGCAAACCTTTCCGACGAAGCTGATCCGTATTGTCACGACTACTGCCGGCAGCAACAATGACCTCGTGGCGCGTCTGCTCGCGCAGGGTCTGGCAGCCAACCTTGGCCAGCAGGTGGTCGTCGACAACCGGGGCGGTGGCACCCTGCCCATCGAACTCGTGGTCAAGGCCGCGCCCGATGGTCACAACCTCCTGCTCAACGGCAGCACGCTATGGCTGTTGCCGTACATGCGGGACAGCGTGCCATGGGATCCGCTCAGGGATTTCTTACCGATCACTCTGGCGGCGAGTTCGCCCGCCATACTCGTGGTTCATCCGTCGCTGCCGGTCAAGTCGGTCAAGGATCTGATAGTGCTCGCGCGGGCGCGACCGGGGCAGCTTAATTATGGTTCTGGTGGGTCGGGCTCGGCAACGCATCTGTCGGCCGAGTTGTTCAAGGCCATGGCCGGCGTCAATATCGTGGGCATTTTGTACAAAGGTATCGCGCCGGCGCTGACCGCCCTGATCGCTGGCGAGGTGCAAGTCTCGTTCGCCACTTCGGCATCGGCCGTTCCTTTGGTCAGTGCAGGAAGGCTGAAAGCGCTGGCGGTCACCAGCGCTCAGCCGTTCCCCCTCTTTCCCGATCTTGCAACGGTGGCGGCGTCCGGGTTGCCCGGTTACGAATCGGCGACCATATCCGGCATACTGGCGCCGGCCGGGACGCCTGCGGCGATTATCGAACTGCTCAATCACGAGATTGTGCGGGTGCTCAAGCGACCCGATGTCAAGGAGCGGCTCGCTAACTCCGGAGCGATCGTCGTCGGCGGTTCACCGGACCAGTTGTCCGGGGTGATGAAGTCTGAAATGGCACGCATGGGAAAAATAATCAAGGCTGCCGGCATCAGGGATTGACGTGCATTGCCCCACATTGAAAAAGGACTACGCATGATTACAGTACCGCAGCGGACAGTGGGTCTCCTGGCTGGCCTGGTATTCGCGACCGCCGCCTTTGCGCAGGTATCGTATCCCGACCGGCCGATACGGATGCTTGTTCCATTTGCGCCCGGCGGCGGCACCGATATCGTGGGACGCGTTCTTGCGCAGCACATGACCTCGGCGTTGGGCCAATCGGTCGTGGTTGACAACCGTCCCGGCGCGGGCGGCAGCATGGGTGAAGAAATGATCGCGCGTGCAACACCGGACGGCTATACGATCAGCATGGTTTCCGGTTACGGCACCAACGCGGCGATCTACCGACTATCTTACGATCAGGTGAATGACGTGCAGGCGGTGATCGCCATCGGCGATTCAGGCATGATCGTGACGCTACATCCTGCGGTACCGATCAAGTCGGTGCAAGAGTTCATTGCGTATGCCAAGGCAAATCCGGGCAAACTGAACTATTCGTCCAGCGGCACCGGGGCGATCACGCATCTGGCGACGGAGTTGCTCAATCTCTCAGCGGGTATACGCACTACTCATATTCCGTTCAAAGGTACCGGCCCCGCGCTTACAGCGCTGCTTTCGAAAGAAGTGGATTTTCTTTTTGGCAGCATGCCCGCGACCTTGCCTCACATCACGGGAGGGCGGTTACGCGGCATTGCGGTTACGACGAGAAACCGCCTGAATACGCTTCCGGACCTTCCTGCGTTATCGGAGGTGGTCCCTGGTTACGAGGCGGTGATTACTTACGGTCTGTTGGGACCCAAGGGATTGCCAGCAGAGGTGGTGCGGCGTTGGAATTCGGCGGTTAACACAATCATTCAGACACGCGAAATGAAAGAGCGGCTCGCCAACCCATCTTTAACAGCGATAATAATTTAATCTCTTCGGGTCCAATTCCCCGCCGCTTGCGGCGAGTGTATCGGGCAAGCTCCGACTTGATACCCCGCTGCTTGCGGCGGGGTAGTTCATTGCGGTAGTGTTGGGCGATGCCCCGGCACTTTTGCTTGAGCCGTCCAACGCGCTCGGTGATCTTGACCAGGGACCGCTCGCCGCGCGGCTTGGCGATGCCTTGGCACAGCTTGGCTAGCCCCTGTTCGAAACGCTGGGTCA
>JANXRI010000423.1 GCA_025353085.1 Betaproteobacteria bacterium | reverse complement strand
ATGCCCAACTGGCTCGACAGTCCGTAGACCGACATGCCGTAAATCAAACCGAAGTTGATCACCTTCGCATAGCGCCGCTGCTCGTTGTCAACTGCAGCCGGCTCGAGCGTAAAAATTTCGGCCGCCGTCGCGCGGTGAATATCCTCACCGGCGGCGAATGCCTTGAGCAGGCTGGCGTCGCGCGAGATATGCGCCATGATGCGCAATTCGATCTGCGAATAGTCGGCCGACACGATATGACTGCCGGGCGGCGCGATAAACGCTTCGCGGATGCGGCGACCCTCTAACGTGCGCACCGGAATATTCTGCAAATTGGGATCGTTGCTCGACAGCCGCCCGGTGATCGCAACGGCCTGCGCGTAATTCGTGTGCACGCGCCCCGTGCGCGCGTTCACCATGCGCGGCAGCTTGTCCGTGTAAGTGGATTTGAGTTTGGCGATGCCGCGGTACTCAAGCAACAGTTTGGGCAGCGGATGGTCGAGTGCCAGTTGCGCGAGCGCATCTTCATCCGTCGACGGCGCGCCGGACGGCGTTTTTTTGCCCGGCTTGATGCCGAGCTTGCCGAACAGGATTTCCTGAATCTGCTTGGGCGAATTGAGATTGAACGGCTGGCCTGCGAGTTGATGCGCGGCCGCTTCGAACTCCATCATCCTGGCGCCAAGTTCACTGCTCTGGGCTTCGAGCAGCGCCGAGTCGAGCAAAACACCGTTGCGTTCCATCGCATGTAATACGGGCATGACCGGCAATTCGATCTCGCGGTAAATGCGCATGAGTTTCGCGTCATTTTCGATTTGCGGATACAGCGCGTCATGCAACTGCCGCGTGATGTCTGCATCTTCGGCCGCGTAATCGGTCGCGCGCTCGATTGACACCTGGTCGAAGCAAATTTGTCCCGCGCCCTTGCCGCACACTTCGACGTAAGCAATCGTCTTCAAGCCGAGATGCCGCTCGGCCATGTTGTCCATGTCGTGCGGCTTATGGCTTTCTACCACGTACGATTGAAGCAGCGTGTCGTGGACGACACCGGCAAGCGCGATGCCGTGATTGGCGAGGATATGCATGTCGTATTTAAGGTTTTGCCCGAGCTTCGGCCGCGCAGCATCCTCGAGCCATGGCTTCAACTTGGCCAGCACTGCATCCAGCGCAAGTTGCTCCGGCGCGCCCGGGTAAACGTGCGCGAGCGGCAGATACGCGGCGTGGCCCGGTTCGACCGAAAACGACATGCCGACCAGCCGCGCCTGCATCGGATCGAGGCTGGTCGTTTCGGTGTCGACGCTCGTCAGTTCGGCGGCAAGCATGCGCTCAAGCCACGTATCGAGCTGCGCTTCGGTCAAGATGGTTTCGTAATTTCGCACAATCTTCGCGCGCGCCGTCATAGTCGGTGCCGCCTCCGCCTGGGCGGCCGCTGAACCTGGCGCTGAGTTCGCCTCGCTTAATTCACGTCGCCACGTTTTGAATTCGAAACGGTCAAACAACTCGGCGAGCTTCGCGGTGTCTGGCGCGGTGTGCGCGAGATCTTCGAGCGTAATCGGCAATTCGACGTCGCATTTGATCGTCAACAGGCCACGCGCCTGCGGCAGCCAGGTAAGCACCTGGCGCAAGTTATCGCCCACGGCGCCGCCAACCTCATCCGCGTGCGCGATAACATTGTCGAGCGTGCCGTACTGGGCCAACCATTTGACCGCGGTCTTGGGACCGACCTTCGCCACCCCGGGGATGTTGTCGATCGCGTCGCCCACGAGCGCCAGATAATCGACGATACGCTCGGGCCTCACGCCGAATTTTTTCTCGACGCCTGCTTCATCGAGCGTTTCGTTCGACATCGTGTTCATCAACGTAACCTGCGGGTTGACGAGCTGCGTCATATCTTTGTCGCCGGTCGATACGATTGTGCGTACGCCTTTTTGCGTCGCCTGGCAGGCGAGCGTGCCGATCACATCGTCGGCTTCGACGCCGTCGACGATCAACAACGGCCAGCCCATGGCGCGGATTGCTTCAAGCAGCGGCTCGATCTGGATGCCAAGATCGTCGGGCATGGCCGTTCGATTCGCCTTGTACTCGGGATAAAGATCGTCGCGAAAGGTCTTGCCTTTGGCGTCAAATATGCAGGCGCTATAATCGGCCGGGATGTCCTTGTGCAGCCGGCGCAGCATGTTCAAAACGCCAAAAATCGCGTTGGTCGGCTCGCCTTTGCTGTTGCGCAAATCACCTATCGCATGAAACGCGCGATACAAGTACGATGAACCGTCTACGAGCAGCAGGGTTTTTATCATTGCGCGGCAGCGCCCGGAAGTTACGGCAGAAAAGAGGAGTTGGATATGAGCCAGAAAGTTCCGCCACGCCTGACCACTGAACCCGACTGGCCGGCGCGCGAATCGTGGCGCATGTTCGGCATTATGTCAGAGTTCTTTGAGGCGACAGAACGTCTGGGCAACATTCAACCCGCGGTCAGCATGTTCGGCAGCGCGCGCGTGCCGGTCGATCATCCATACTTTGCGCTTGGCGAGCAGATTGCGCGCCGCCTGTCGGATGCGGGCTTCAGCGTGATTTCCGGCGGCGGTCCCGGCATGATGGACGCGTTCAATAAAGGCGCTTACTTCGGCAAGTCGGCATCCGTGGGGCTAAACATCGAGTTGCCGCGCGAACAATTTCCGAACACTCATCAGGACATCAGCCTTTCATTCCGGCATTTCTTCGCGCGCAAAGTAACGTTCGTGCGTTTCTCGACCGCTTACGTTGTGTTGCCCGGCGGCTTTGGTACTCTCGACGAATTGCTCGAAGCGCTCACACT
>JANXRI010000410.1 GCA_025353085.1 Betaproteobacteria bacterium | reverse complement strand
GCCGACAATAAATTTCACGACATTGTCCGGATATTTGGCCGCGTATTCGCTATGCACAATACCGATTCCGATGTAAGGCACCGCATTGGATTTGGTCAGTTTCTTCCATTCGTCAAGGAAGTTGCCGAGGCTGCGCAGCTTTACTTCGTTCATCTGCGCGACGGTGGTGGAGCGAATCGCGCCGGCGTCGATTTCTTTCTGAATCAAAAATTGCGCAAGCCGGGGCTCGGTGCCGGGAATGACTGTGTAGTCAGAGGGCTTCAGGCCGTAATTATTTTCAAGCAGCGCAGCGGCCAGCGCGTGCGTTGCGCTGCCCGGCGGCGACATGCCGATTTTCTTGCCTTTTAGATCGGCGAACGACTTGACCGGCGAATCGGCAAGGACCGCGAACTGCGCTTCCGCAATCTGCGTGCCGAGAATAATTTTAATCGGCAGGCCGTCGGCTGCAATATTAAGCGCGCCGGCCGCGCTGGCGCCAATCGCGATGTCGATAGCATTCGATGCAATCGCCTTGGTCGGTGCATTGACGTCGCCAAACTTAATAAATTCAACTTCGAGACCTTCTTTTTCCAGAAACTTACCCTGCTCGAGCACTGAGCCGAAACCGAGGCTCACGCCGCTCGTCCAATATCCGACGCGAAGTTTTTGCGCGAGTGCAGCGCTGGGCGCCGCCAGACAGGCAGTGCAGAAGAGAGCGGCGACGACGCGGGAAAAGGGTGTAGCGCTCATGACAAACTCCTGGGGGATTATTGATGTTTCACTAATTCGCGACAGCGGGTTAGTGCCATTCTCACCCTCTCCTTCGGGAGCGGGACGGGGATTGAGCGTTCCGATTGTCATCCATTATGAAACGCTCAATAAGCGAAGGGAAGTGCCGAAGTCAAAACTATAACAGTGGCCAGGCTGAAATTACCATAAAGCCACGCGCGCGGTGCATCATATAAGTGCGCGTAACCGCTGGATATAGCGGATGGATTGTGCATCGGTGGGATCGCGCGGGCGCATGCACTCGATCGGCACGCTTTCGCGCACGCGCCCGGGGCGGGGCGCCAGCACCACGACGCGGTCGGCGAGCACTACGGCCTCCTCGACGTCGTGCGTCACGAAGACGATGGTCATGTGTTTGAGCGCGTGGATTTGCAAAAGCTCGGTGTGCATTTGGGCGCGCGTCTGTGCATCGAGGCGCGAAAACGGTTCGTCCATCAGCAGGATGGCGGGCTCGGTGACGAGACTGCGGGCGAGTGCCACTCGCGAGCGCATGCCGCCCGACAATTGATGCGGGAACGATTCTTCGAATTGCGACAGTTTGACCAACGCAAGCGCATTGCGCGCGCGGGTCAAACGTTCAGCGCGCGGCATATCGCCGGCCTCGAGTGCAAATTCGACATTGGCAAGCGCGGTGCGCCATGGCAACAGGCGGTCTTCCTGGAACATATAGCTGATGCTGCGCCAGTCGGTAAAATCACGCGCGCGCACGCCGCCGAAGCAAACATTGCCGCGGTCAGGCGTCAGGATTCCCGAAATGATATTGAGAAGCGTGCTTTTGCCGCAGCCCGATGCGCCAAGAATCGCGTAGATCGCATGCGCGGGCACCGCGAGATCGATGTTCTGCAATACGGTCAGCGGCTCGCCATCCGGCGTGTCGAACCATTTGCTGATCGCAGACAGAGCAATCGCGCCCGCCGTGTTGCATTCGTCAGCCGCCGATGCTCGCGCAACTGCGATTGCGGTTGCGTCCTTCATTGTGAGGTTTTGGCCGGCGGCTTCGCGGCAAACGCAGAGTCTCGCAGGCACAACCGGCCGCGCGGGTCCTGCCACAGTTTGCCGTCGGCGTGGAGCTTGCCGAGGGCGCGCGCAACCGTCTGGAAGTCGTACTCGGAAAGCTGACCTGCGACATCCTGATAATAGAGCGGCGCGTGATCGATCAACTTTAGAATTTGCTGCGCGGCCGCGTCGATCTGCGCTGCCCCGGCATTGACAGTCGCGGGCACCGTATCGGCTTTACCGGCGACATAGTCGGCGATTTTCGCGCGATCGGCGTAGGCATAAGCAATGCGCTCGAAGCGTTCGCGCGGAATACCTTCACCGATGGTGGCGTCAATACCGACCTTGGCGCCCGTGGGCACGACCCCC
>JANXRI010000400.1 GCA_025353085.1 Betaproteobacteria bacterium | reverse complement strand
AATGTCTGCGGGCCGGGCGAAATGTACGAAATATCGAGCCCTTTCCGATCCATCGACTCGACTTTCGCATCGGCATCATAAAATTCCGTAATCAGATCGAAGGTAACCTTGCCGCGCGTGAAAGTGTAGTTGCCGCGCTCGCCGCCGATTTTTGTCTTGTACAAATCGGGCTCGGCCCGCATGGCATCGATGATGGTCTCGGGAATCACATGGCTATGGGTATCGATGCGTTTCACTGGTTGAATCTCCTGGGATAAAAAATGACGCGCTCAGACAGTCGACGCCGGCGCACAGCAGCGATTATAAGGACTTGGGCCAAGGGATACGAACGCCGTGGACAACGACACAGGTTCGCCGCTTAATGTGCCGCATCCGCCTGTGGCAATATCACATGCCCTACGGATAGTTCCGCGACGCTGCTGCAGCCGATGAGCGCCAAGGTGCGTTCGAATTCCTCGCCTAACAGATTGATAGCGCGCGTAGCGCCCGCCTCTCCTCCGACCGCCGTGCCATACAGCGTCGCGCGGCCAATCAATACCAACTGAGCGCCCAGTGCGAGCGCTTTGACGATATCGCTGCCGCGCCGAAATCCGCTGTCGACGATGACCGTGGTGCGCTTGCCGACTGCCTCAACCACCTCGGGCAGCACGTCTATCGGCGCGAGCGCGCTGTCGAGCACGCGACCGCCATGATTGGAAATGATCACGCCATCGACGCCGCAATCGACCGCGCTCGCCGCATCCGCGGCCGTCATGATGCCCTTGGCCATCAACCGGTGCGGCCACAATTTGCGCAACTCGCGCAGATCGTCCCACGTCAGCGAATCGTTGAGCATCATGGAGCGCCCCATCGGCAACGCGGTGATGCGGTTCTTCACATCGCTCGGATAGTTCTGGTAGCGCGGTATGCCGGTGGTGGCCATATAGCGTCCGAGTACGTTAATCAGCCAGCGCGGATGCGTCAGCATGTCGGCGGCATTGCGCCGGTTGAGCGAAAATGGAATGGTGAAACCGTTGTGCAGATTGTATTCACGGCCCGGCGGAACCGGACTGTCGACCGTCACGACAAGTCCCTCGTAACCGGCCGCTTTCGCACGCGCAACCAGCTGGTGTGAAAGTTTGCGCTCGGGCCACATGTAAAGTTGAAACCACAGTCGACAACCGTGCGCCGCGTCCGCGATCTGCTCTATGGCGATCATTGCGCCGGTCGCGATCGTGCAGGGTATGCCCGCCCGCGCGGCCGCGCGCGCCAATGCGATTTCGCCGTTATGCCACATGAGCCCCGCGGAACCGGTTGGCGCGATGGCAATGGGCAAGCTTTGCGGATTGCCGAATACCGTAGTGCCACGACTGCGCGTGGAAACGTCGCGCAAAACGGAGGGCCTTAACTTGATGCGCTCGAACGCCGCGCGGTTATTGCGCACAGCGACGTCGTCTTCGGTTCCGCGATCGACGAATTCGAACAATCCTTTGGGTAGGCGGCGGCGCGCGAGTTCACGCAAATCCGCAATGTTGTACGCATCGAACGTTTGCTCAGCCATTACGCATGCTCACGCCAGTTCAACTTTCGCATCTGTATCCATCGATTCGAATATCGCCTCGAGCGCATGCACCGTTGCAATCATCTCTTCGCGTTTTATCATGCCACGACCGGTTTCAATTACCTGCTTGAACGCCGTCATTTCGGCGCGCAGCGAATCGATAGCGGGAAAATCACGGTTCTCGACGCCGCCGCCGCGCATTCGCACCACCAGACGAGTGGGGCCCAGCGCTTCTGCCGAGCCTGCGTCGCCAAAGACATGCGCGCGCCAATAGAAAGGCGTCGTCCGCACGGTTGACAACGTGCCGGAAATCCCGGATTTGAAGTCAAGCAAAGCTGAAACGGTATCGCGCGGATCGGCACCGCCGCGTGTGCTACGAAAATGCGCGATGACCGACGCCACCGGACCGGCAACACCAATAAGCGCGTCGAGCATATGAATGCCCGCGCCCGTCATGCCGCCGCCCGGCGCTTCCTGCACGTTATGACGCCAATCCGCCGAGTGTCCCGAATTTTCGTTGCTCGTGTGCCCCTCGACATGCAGAATTTCGCCGAGTGTGCCACCCGCGGCGATAAACCGCAGCGCGGCCATCGAAGGCCAGCAGCGTTTGTCATGACCGACTGCCAGCACCCGCCCCGCGTTTTCGCACGCATGCACTGCGCGCACTGCATCGGCGCGGGTGAGCGCGAGCGGCTTCTCGCAAAAAATATGCTTGCCAGCGGCGGCGGCGGCCACGATCTGATCGGCATGCAGGCTATGCGGCGTCGTGATGATTACGGCATCTATCGACGGATCATCAAGCACCTGCTGAAACTCCGTTACGGGCACGATCGCATGCGCGCGGGCGAATGCGCGAACATCGTCGCGCACCTCGCGCACCACGGCGTGACCGATACGAAATAATGGAATGTCGGCGTTGACGGCTTCGACGATTTTGCGGCCCCAGTTTCCAAGGCCGATTATCGCTGCGTTCAGCATGCTTCTCTGCCGTACTGCATGCGGATCAACGCAACGTTACGGCGAGCAGCGTGGCACCGTCCGGAAACTCGATTGCGCCGTGGTGCGCACCGCCGGGTACGCGCATGAAATCCCATTCGCCGAGCGTCTCGTTTCCCACTTTTGCACTTCCCTCCACGACCACCGCAGCGTGCATCTGCGGATGCGAATGCGCAGCGACCTGCGAACCCGGCGCAAAGTGCAACGCCTCGAGCAGCAAACGGCCACAGCCATGATCGACGAGAATTTTTGTGTCGCGTCCGTCCGGTCCGCTTTGCCACGGCAGCTTCGCTTGCTCGATCAAACGATAATCTTTCTTGCCGGACAAACTCTCCACTTCACTGTGGTGAAAGCTCCCCTGGAATGCGCTGAACAGCTTGCAGCCCTGTGGATAATCGATCGGGCCATGCGGTTCATTGGCCGGCCCGAGTATCACGTCAAGCGGGCCGAGCGTGAGACCGTCGATGATAGCGGCCCCTTTCAGCACCGTAGTCGCATGCGTGCCGCCATGCACGTGCCGCGGTTCGATCGCGCCAACCGGATAATCGATGAGGCGCAGGCACAGGCCGTTTTCGCGATCGTCGTAGTACATGCCGGCGCGGCTCGGCCAGTTGTCAACGTTCATACGGTCTTCCCACGGAATCTCCGCTACGCGCACGATCTGCACGCCCGCACAGGTCAGCATTGCATCTCCTTAAACAGTCTATTCGCGTCCGCCGCAGCGGAACATGGCCCTACTCGGCGCGTACGCCCGCGTCCTTGATAACTTTCGCCCAGCGGCCGATATCCGCTTTGACGAAAGCTGCAAATTCAGCCGGCGTTCCGCCCGCGGGATCAAGCCCGAGGACATGCATGCGTTCCTGCACGTCCGGCAGTTTCAACACGCGGTTCAGTTCGGCATTCAGCTTGGCGATTGTCGCCTGCGGCGTTTTCGCCGGCACATGCATGCCATTCCACGTGATGCAATCCGCGCCCGGCAAGCCTGCTTCGGTCATCGTCGGCACATCGGGCAATGCGGCCGACCGCTTGGCACCCGTCACGGCCAACGCGCGCAACTTGCCGGCCTGCACCTGCGGCAGCGCACCCTGCATCACCGCGTACATCAGTTGCGCCTGGCCGCTGACGACATCGATGATCGCCGGCACTGTTCCCTTGTAAGGCACGGGCACGATATCGATCCTGGCGTCCATCTTCAACATTTCGCAGCCCAGTGCGGCGGTGGTGCCCGGGCCGCTGTGCGCGCAGTTGAGCGAACCCGGTTTCGCTTTCGCAAGCTGAACGAGTTCCTGCATCGATTTTGCGGGCAACGATGGCGGCACGATGAGAAGGAAGGAAATCGAGGCGATCAGCCCGACCGGCGCGAGATCGCGCTGCAGATCGTACGGCAGCTTGGGATACAGCGTGTGGTTGATGGTGTAAGCGCCCGTCGTCAGCAATAGCGTATATCCATCCGGCGGCGCCTTCGCGACCATGTCGGCCGCGATGATGCCGCCTGCGCCGGGCCGCTGGTCCACGACCACTTGCTGACCCCAGCTATCGGACAGCTTCTGACCGACCAGTCGCGCGACGATATCGGGCCCTGGACCCACGATGAACCTGATCGGCTTGAACGGATAATCCTGCGCCTGTGCGCCGCCGGCCAGCATACCCGCGCACGCCATCACGCAAAAAAAGTTCGGCTTCATCTCCAACGCCTCCTTTACTGATCCAACGATCGGCCTGCCGATACTATCTTCCTGTCCAGTGTCCGATCATGCCGTCGCTTCGCGCGGCACCGTGTCGGCTGCTGATTTTAAGAGTGTATTCGCTACTGCTTAATACATTCCGTCGTGCGATGAAAACGCAATCACGCAATCACGGTCGGCGCGATTGCTCCATGCATGATTGGTCCCGCGCTGCACGACCGTATCGCCCGCCTTCAGTTGCACTTCCCCGGTGTCCAGCACGAGCGTGATTTCCCCTGCGATGATCAGACAAAAGTCGAGCGCGCGCGTCTTTTGCATGTACGGGTGCGGCGCCTGTGGTGAGTAAGTCGATGCGGCGGGCGATCCCATGGCAGAGAAATAGGCCTGCACTTCACGTGCGCCGACACGCCCCTTGTAACTTGCATCGGGTGGAAAAGTAACGACGCGGCACACCGACCCGCCAAGCGGCGGTTCGAGCGACTGCGGCGCGTTAAGCGTTTCGCGCAAGCCCTTCAACTTCACCGGCGTGCTGTCGCTGACCCACATGCGCGCCGACAAGAACCCCGGCCGCGCGGGATCGGTGCGCACGTCGGGCGACGGACCATTGGCGATGACCCGCGATTTATCGTTCTCGTCGACGACGACTATTCTGCGCGCGGCTGTGCTCTCGGACATATTCGCTCTCTCACTTCTCGAAATCGGCGGCCATCATGACGAATGCCATCTGACTGCCATGGTTGATGTCCGCCCACGCGTGCCAACTGCCGATTTGAATGACGACGTCGCCGGGCTTCAATACATGTTCGCCGGCATCGGTCACGAGCACGCGTTCGCCAGAGAGCAAAATTCCATAGTCGAGCGTCTCGGATTTATGGATTCGTGTCGTATACAGGTTTTGCCGGCCGCGCTCCCACGTTCCCCCTTCAGTGACGCGCGGCGGGTGTTCGGCGGTGATATGTTTGTCTTGCGCGGGATCGTAGTCGGCGGGTTTGTGATCGGACTGCACAATGCGCAGGCGTCCGCCGCTTGCCGGCGGTTCGAAATGAAACGGCAGATTGCCATCATCGCGCTCGCCGGAAAGCGGCGCCGGGCACCGGTCGAATTGCCAGATATCCGTCATGGCAGTGCCTTTTTTAAACGCACTCGCCTTGACACCAGGTGCGGCGCTGTCATACACGACGCGCGAGCGCCCCTGCGCGTCGTTGCCGGTGACTACCCGGCGGATCGGTTTGATTCCTTCTGCCATTAACTGTTCTCCTCGCTTTAATTCACGCCTACTGCGTAATCACGCGCCGGTTTTCTGATAGGAATGAAAATCCCTGCCGGTCGACGTCCACGGATGCGGCGCGATTGCATACATATCGGTCACGACATCGACGACGACGGGCTTGTTCATTGCGATGGCTTGCTTTAGCGCTTCGTTGAGATCCGCGGCTTTCTCGACGCGGATGCCCACGCAGCCGAAGCCTTCGGCGATTTTTGCGAAATTAATATCCGGAAAGCGCCACATTTCTTCGGCGCGCCCACGCTGCTTGCCGCCGTACGCAACATCATTCAGCCGGATTTCCTGATTCAACGCGCTGTTGTTGTTGACGACGATGACGGCATTGATGTTGTGGCGACGCGCCGTTTCCAATTCTGCAATGTGGTAATAGAA
>JANXRI010000359.1 GCA_025353085.1 Betaproteobacteria bacterium | reverse complement strand
GCGCGTTGCAACCGAAGCGATCACGATAACGCACGCAGACGGCGCGGGCTGCTATGGGCACAATGGCGCGGACGATGTCGCGCTCGACGCGGCATTGCTCGCGCGCGCGGTGCCGGGGCGTCCCGTGCAGGTGCAGTGGATGCGCGAAGATGAGTTCGCGTGGGAGCCCTATGGCCCCGCCATGGTCGTGAAAACGAGCGCCGCCCTCGATGCGGGCGGCAATATCGTCGACTGGCAACTCGATGTCTGGAGCTATCCGCACAGCACGCGCCCAGAAGGCAAGAACGGCGTGAACCTGATCGCTGCGTGGCATCTCGCCGAGCCGCATCCGCCGGGGATTTCTGGTAATCCGCCGTTGCCGCCGGGCGGCAGTCATCGCAACGCGATACCGCTGTATGACTTTCCAAATCAGCGCGTGACGAATCACCTGGTGATGAAATCGCCACTGCGCGCGTCGGCATTGCGGGCACTGGGCGCACATGCCAATGTGTTTGCGATTGAATCCTTCATGGATGAGCTCGCACTGATCGCGGGCGCCGATCCGGTCGAGTTTCGATTGCGCCACCTCAAAGACGCACGTGCGCGGGCGGTAATCGAGACGGTCGCGGAAAAATCCGCGTGGAAAAACGCTGAGGTCGCTGACGGCCGTGGCCGCGGCATCGGATTCGCACGCTACAAAAATCTTGGGTGTTACGTTGCGGTCGTGGTGGAAGTCGATGTCGAGTCGGAGCCACGCGTTACGCGCGCGTGGGCTGCAGTCGATGTCGGGCTCGTCATAAACCCGGACGGCGTGATCAACCAGATTGAAGGCGGCATTATTCAGGCGGCAAGCATGACGTTGAAGGAGCAGGTCACTTTCGATCGCGAAACGATCACATCGCGGACGTGGGATGATTATCCGGTGCTGAAATTCAGCGAGGCGCCGCAGGTCGAGGTGACCCTGCTCGCGCGGCCTGACCTGCCGCCAATGGGCGCGGGTGAAGGCGCGACGGGACCCACCGCCGCGGCCATTGCCAATGCAGTCGCTGCTGCAATCGGCGCGCGTGTGCGCGATATGCCGCTCTCACGCGAGCGTGTGATCACCGCTCTCACGCAGTAAACCATAAAAAAACGCCGCGTTTTAAGGTGGCGTTTTTTTGAAAAATTACGGCGACACCGGGGGAGGAGGGAATCCCGGCGCCGCCGCCGCTGCCGTAAGGCAGCGCCTTAGATCAGTGTCGCTAGTCCGTAAACCCGGTTAAGAAATGCGTCGACGTCAACGGTGGACAAGTCGCGCGGCAGCTCGTGGCTCGACAAAGCGGGAACCGCTTCGGGCAGCATGTGAATCAGCGCAGGATTCCAACCGGCTTGCATGACTTCGTCGCCATAGGTGCCATTTCTGAGCCAAGTCTCTGACGGTGCTTTCGCCGTCCTAAATTGATCGAGGTAGATCACCATTTTTAGCTCCGGGCCGAGTTTTTATTCAGTTGCCCAAAGCATTTGCAAGTTGCAGGCCAAGTGACAGCGCAAACTGAAAAAAATTTTCCTCATCAGGTAAGCCTCTGTTCCGGTAGCTAATTCCGGACTCGTCGAAGTGCTCCAATCGGCGTCATGGCGTGCAATCGCAAGACGCTGGATCGTCGACTAGATGACAGACCGCCGACGCCCGCTACAAGTGTGACCACAGGAGCGTGATGGATATCACGGAGGACAAATCTCTACCCATCGGCTATGCCGGATCTTAGCTGCCGCCGCAACCATCGATGCATCGCGCACCGCACGAAACTTCTTAGCCGCAGGGGCGCCCTCACATGTTCGGGTAATTAGGGCCGCCGCCGCCTTCGGGCGTGACCCATTCGATGTTCTGCGTTGGATCCTTGATGTCGCAGGTTTTGCAATGCACGCAATTCTGCGCATTGATCTGCAGCCGCGCTTGCGAGCCATCATCGTTGCGCACGATTTCATACACGCCGGCCGGGCAGTAGCGCTGCTCGGGCGCGTCGTAAAGCGCGAGATTGACACTCACCGGCACGCTGGGATCTTTCAGCGTCAGGTGACAAGGCTGATCCTCGCTGTGATTGGTGTTCGAGATAAATACCGATGACAGACGATCGAAGGTGAGCACACCGTCGGGTTTCGCATAGGCGATCGGCGACGCTGCGGTTTTTTTCACGAGCGTTTCATTGTCCGCGTGCTGGTGATGGAGCGTCCACGGCGCGCGCCCGCCGAATACCACCTGGTCAACGCCAACCATCAGTGTGCCCGTGTAAAGACCTTTGCTCATCCACGGCTTGAAGTTGCGCGCGCGATGCAGTTCGTCATAAAGCCAGCTCTGCCGGAACGACTCCGGATAGGCAGCAAGTTCATCGGCCGCGCGTCCGGCGGTCACTGCGTCAAACGCCGATTCCGCGGCAAGCATGCCCGACTTGATTGCGCAATGGCTGCCCTTAATGCGCGAGGCATTCAGGAAACCCGCGTCGTCGCCAATCAGGCAGCCGCCCGGAAAAACCAGCTTAGGCAGGGCCTGGAGTCCGCCCGCAGTGAGCGCGCGTGCGCCGTACGCGATTCGCTTGCCGCCTTCGAAAAATACACGGATCGAAGGATGCGTTTTATAGCGCTGGAATTCCTCATACGGATTGAGATAAGGATTGCTGTATCCAAGGCCGACTACGTAGCCAACCGCGACCAGGTTGTTTTCCATGTGATACAGAAATGAGCCGCCATAAGTGCCGGTATCGAGCGGCCAGCCGGCGGTATGGACGACCAGTCCGGACTGATGCAGCGCGGGTTTGATTTCCCACAATTCTTTAAGGCCGATCCCATAGACCTGCGGGTCGACGCCTTCGCGCAGATGAAAGCGCGCCTGCAACTGTTTGCCGAGGTGACCGCGGCAGCCTTCGGCGAAGAACGTGTATTTCGCATGCAGTTCCATGCCGCGCTGAAATGCAGCGGTGGGCTGGCCGCCCTTGTCGACACCCATGTCGCCGGTAGCGACGCCCGTTACGCCGCCGGCGTCGTTGTAAAGCACTTCGGCGGCTGCAAAGCCGGGAAAAATTTCGACGCCGAGTCCTTCGGCCTGGGTGCCGAGCCACCGGCAAAGAGTGCCGAGACTGATCACGTAGTTGCCATGGTTTTGAAAGCACTGCGGCAGCAAAAAGGCCGGCACCTTGAACGAAAACTTTTCCGTGAGGAACAGAAAGCGGTCTTCGCTGACGGGCGCATTGAGCGGCGCATTCAAGGCTTGCCAGTCGGGGAAAAGCTCGGCAAGCGCGCGCGGGTCCATCACTGCACCCGACAGGATATGCGCGCCGACTTCCGAACCTTTTTCGATGACGCAAACGCCGATTTCGTGGTTGCGCTCGGCGGCCAGTTGTTTTAACCGGATTGCGGCGGCGAGTCCGGCGGGCCCGGCGCCAACGATGACGACGTCATACTGCATTGATTCGCGTTCAGTCACCCTGTTTCCTTTTGCATGCGATAAATGAAAGCTCGATTTTATACCGCAGTCGCGGCCAAAACCACGCCGCGGCGCATCAACCGTGGCGCATGAGGTGCTGCGCGCAAGCGATGCCGCTGCGAACCGCCGATTCGATCGTTGCCGGGTAGTCGCTCGTGGTGTAATCGCCAGCGAGGTAAAAATTCTTGAGGGGAGTGACTTGCGATGGACGGGTTATGTTCGGCGTGCATGCAAAAGTTGCACGCTTTTCGGCAATCACTCGAGTCCACAACGGCTCGGGCAGGCCGCTCACATGCTGCTGCAGTTCGCGATGCACACGCAGGCCGAGTTCATCCTGCGTCAGGTCCTGATGTTCGCCCGCCGCGCTGATGACGGCGCCAATGAGACCGCGTTGTGCGCACAACGCCTCGCGGTCGAACGCCCAGTGGATAAGGCCATTCGTCAGACCCAGCATCGGCGCCGGCAATGCCACCGGTGCCGGGTATTGCAGCCACACCGAATGGATGGGTTGGTAGCGGAGCATTTCAATGGCGGCGGCGATTTCCGACAGCGCCGTGATGCCGATCAGGAATGCATTGACCTGATGCGGCGAAATTGCGCATATGACGTGCGTGAAGCGAATACGCTCACTGTTCGCTTCAATTTCGAAGCCGTCTCCCAGCGGGTCGATCGCCGTTACCCGGTGCGAAAGTAGCACGGCGCTGCCTTGTTGTTGAACATAAGCGGCGGCGGGTTCGGGGAACAAGGCCGACAGGTCTACTCGCGACAGCACCAGATCGCTTGCCGCCCGCGTCGCATCAAGCGAATCGCGTAAGACGTTCAAGAAAACCTGCGCAGAGGCGATGGCCGGCGGCGTGTTGAGCGCTGCCACGCATAGCGGTCGCCACAATACACGCCGCAGCCTTTCGCTTTGCGCGTGTTGAACGAGCAGGGCCTCGACGCTGATATCACGGGGCAATGCATAGCCGCGTGCGCGCAGTAACGCCAGAAAGCGCGCGGCGGAGAATTTCTCGGCGATGCTCAACCCGTCGCTGCGCGCGAGGCCCACCAGCAGATGGAGCGGCGCCGGCAGCCGCGCGGCACGCAAGTGAAATTCGTTTTGCACATTCCACTCGAGCGGCGTGCGCAAGAGCGCGCTCGCATAAGCGGGGTTGACGAATTCAATCAGGCGCAGCGTTTCTGCATACGCGCCGATCAGGACGTGCAATCCATTGTCGAGCGCGACATCGCGGTAATCGATGCGGCGCGCGCGACCGCCGAGTTGACGCGCAGCTTCGAACACCGTCACCGGAATCCGCCGTGCGGCGAGCGTGACGGCGGCGGCCATCCCTGCGTAACCGCCGCCTACAATCGCGACATGCGTCATCTTGGCGGCAGGTCCGCGCTTCGCGTAATCGCGCTACTGTTAAAACGCGAAGCGGCGCAATCCGCCGTCGACCGGCATGACGGTGCCCGTAATATATGAGGCCACGGGGGACGCGAGAAAGACCGCGAGGCAGGCAAGCTCTTCGGGTTCGCCATAGCGGCCGACCGGAATTTCCCGGGCGGCATGCTCAACGCGATATTCTTCCGGATAGTTACGGCGAATCTGCTCGCTCATGATACGGCCCGGCGGAATGCAATTGATCGTGATGCCGTGCTTGCCGATTTCGCGCGACAGTCCCTTGGACCACGCGTGAATGCCCGCTTTCGCCGAGAACGCAGCGTTCAATCCTTCCGGCTCGGATTTGCCGGTAATGTTCACGATGCGGCCCCAGCCATGTTTGATCATGTCGGGAAACACCGCATGGGTCAGCTGACGCACACGCGAGAAATTGAGCGTCATCGCCTCGTGCCACTTTTCATCCGGTGCATCGATCGCCAGCGGACGGCTGCCGCCCGCACAGTTGATGAGTATGCTGATCTCGCCCAAGCCCTTTAGCGCTTCTTCAGTCAACTTCTGCGGCGCGCCATCCGCCATGATGTCGACCGGCGCGATATGCGGCTTTAATCCGCCGGCGGCAACTATTTCTTGCGCTAACTGTTCCAGCAATTCACGCCGGCGCGCGGCGATGCACAGTCGGACGCCTTCAGCGGCGAGTGCCTTGGCGATTGCGCGTCCGATCCCCTGGCTCGCGCCGGTGACCAGGGCGGTTTTTCCTTTCAATCGCAGATCCATCTCGAATGTCCTTGTAGGCGGTTGACTCGGTAATCAGTATGTTAGCGTTTCGCGGTTCAGCTTTTCACCCACGAGCGCCATGCAATCCACAGTTTTCGAAGCGGCGTCAACGAAGTGCGTTGCGTTAACACCGGCATGCCGTCGGCGCGGATTTCTGACAGCAGCGTCTGATATATCGCCGCCATGACAAGCCCGGGACGTTGCGCTTTGCGGTCAGCGGCGGGCAGCGCGGCAAACGCAGTGCGATAGTAGCCCAGCGCGCGTTCGGTCTGGAACTCCATCAAGTGCGTGAACTGCGGACTCATCTGCGCACGCATGATGTCGCCAACCGAAACCTTGAAGCGCGCAAGTTCGTCAAGCGGCAAATAAACGCGGTCACGGCGCGCGTCCTCGCCGACATCGCGAATGATATTGGTGAGCTGAAATGCAATGCCGAGATTCTCGGCGTACGCAAGCGTGCGCGGATCTGTGTAGCCGAAAATCTCCGCCGATAACAATCCGACTATCCCCGCGACGCGAAAGCAATATACCCTCAGCGCGGCGAAATCCGCATAACGATGCCGCGTGAGATCCATTTCCATGCCGTCGATGATTTCCTGCAGGCGTTCCTGCGGCAGCCGGAACGACGTGACGACGCCGGCCAGCGCCTGCCCCACGGGATGGCGTGCCTCTCCCGTGTAAATTGCGGCGACCTCGGTGCGCCACCACGCGAGCTTCGTGCGCGCGATGGCGATGTCCTTGCATTCGTCGACCACGTCGTCGACCTCGCGGCAAAACGCGTATAGCGCGGTAATCGCGCGGCGGCGAGCCGGCGGCAGAAACAAAAAGCTGTAATAAAAGCTCGAGCCGCTCTGCGCGGCTTTTTGCTGGCAATACTGGTCAGGCGTCATAGGGCGCGCGCAACCAATGGACATTTGCCGCCGCATTTCGAAAGGCGCGCTCGTATGATCCGGCGGCTTTTTCCCGGCAATATGGGTCAGGCTTCATCGGGCGCGGCCATTCGTGATCGGTGTTTCAGCGAAGCGATAACGTGCGGGCGCACATCATTGCCCAATCGTGCGAGCGTAGCACGGGGCGGCGGCGAAACACGTCGTAGCCTGCGTTTTCGATTTTGCGCAGGATGCGCTCGCCGCCGGCGATGATCATGCGCATCTCGAGCCCGATTCGCCCGGTAAGTACGCGGCCGAGCGGCGCGCCTGCAAGTAGCATGCTGCGCGTGCGTTCGACTTGAAACGCCATGAAGTGGCGCCATGTTGTATTGGCATCGCGCGCGGCCAATTGCGCTTCGCTGACGCCATAGCGCGCGAGTTCATCCTGCGGCAGGTAGATGCGACCGTTGGCATGATCGATTGCGATGTCCTGCAGGAAATTGATTATCTGCAAAGCAGAGCAAATGTTGTCTGACCATGCATTGTTTTCAGGCGTTGCGGCGCCGAAAAGCACCAACAGCAGGCGTCCAACCGGATTGGCCGAGCGCCGGCAGTAATCGAGTACGTCGGGCAAATCCGTGTAACTTTTTTTGGTGACGTCCTGAGCGAATGCCGACAACAAGTCATGAAACAGGCTGACCGGCAGCCGTCTTTCCGCGATCATAGTCGCGAGGTCCTTGAATAGAGCGGAAGGCGGCTCTCGACCGGCTTCAATCAGGCGCAATTCATCGCCAAAATTTGCGAGCAGCGCAATGCGTTCGTTGTCGCTCAAGTCGCCTTCATCGGCGAAATCGTCGGCGGTACGCGCGAAGCGATAAATGAGTTCAACCGGTTTGCGCAGCGGTGCCGGCAACAGCACCGACGCAACGGGAAAATTTTCGTAGTGGTCGATAGTCACGCGTGAGGTCAGGAAACGACCGGTATTACAAAGGCTTAACATTTGACGCCCGCCAACCGACCGGTTTCAAGCTGACGGACGGCGGTAATTATATTACAATCAAAGCGTTGCGAAAGTGGCGGAATTGGTAGACGCACCAGATTTAGGTTCTGGCGCCGAAAGGCGTGGGGGTTCGAGTCCCTTCTTTCGCACCAGCGCAAACGAATAAATCGAAAATTAACGGCACGTAACGCGGGTCAAGAAGGAATTGGACGGAACAATGGCGGCAACTTTGGAAAATATCGGTCAACTCGAGCGGCGTATCAATATCTCGCTGCCCTCTAATGAAATCGACAGCGAAGTGCAGGCGCGGCTCAAGCAACTCGCGCGCAACGTCAAGATGCACGGCTTTCGCCCCGGCAAAGTGCCATTGAAAGTCGTTGCTCAACAGCACGGAGATCAGGTGCGGCGTGAAGTCCTCGGCGATGCCCTGCAAAAGAGTTTCGGCGACGAAGTTCGCGCGCAGAATCTAAGGGTGGCCGGATACCCTCGATTCGAGCCTAAAGGTGAACCCGGCAGCGTCACTCAGGTCGACTTCAGCGCGACATTCGAAATCTATCCCGAAGTCGCTGCGAGCGACTTGACCAAGGTGGTTCTTCAGCGGCCAACGACGACCGTGAGCGAGGCGGAAGTCGATAAAACAATCGAAATCATGCGCAAGCAGCGCGCATCCTACAATCCAGTAACGCGTGCGGCTGAGATCGGGGACAAGGTCACGATCGACTTCATCGGCAAGATCGAAGGTCAGGAATTCGCAGGCGGCAAAGGCGAAAACTACACGCTGACGCTCGGAGAAGGGCGTCTTCTCAAGGACTTTGAAGATCAGGTCGTCGGGCTTGGCGCAGGTGCTTCGAAGACATTTGAACTACGCTTTCCGGAAGACTATCATGGGAAAGAATTAGCAGGTAAAACCGCGACTTTCGAAGTGAAGTTAAAGGAAGCTGCGGGGCCGAAACTACCCCCGATTGATGCTGACTTTGCGCAAGCGCTGGGCGTGGTGGATGGCAACCTGGATACGATGCGTCGCGAGGTCCGCGAGAACCTTGAACGTGAAGTGAAGCGCCGCATCAGTGGGCGTGTGAAAGACCAGATCATGCAGGCGTTTATCGACACCACCAAGGTTGAAGCGCCGAAGTCGCTGATCGAGCTCGAAATTGAGCGCATGCAAGCAGCCGCGCAGCAGGATCTGACGTCGCGCGGCGTCAAGGCAGGAGGTATGCAGTTGCCGCGGGATTTGTTCGAACAGCAGGCGCAGCGCCGGGTAACCTTGGGCCTGATCCTCGCGGAAGTGGTGAAAACGCATGGCCTGCAGGCGAAACCCGAACAGGTGCGCGCCGCAGTCGAAGAGCAGTCGAAGAGTTACGAGCAGCCCGAGCACGTCGTCAAGTGGTATTACCAGTCGCCGGACCGGCTGCGCGAAATTGAATCAATCGTAGTTGAAGAAAACGTTGTGGCGTGGGCGCTGAAGACCGCCAAGGTGGAAGACAAGGCCGCCGATTTTGACGAACTGATGGGGAATAGCAAATGATGCAATCGAACTGGCAACGTCCGGGAATAGAGCCGCAGGGCCTGGGCCTGATCCCGATGGTGATTGAGCAAAGCGGACGCGGCGAGCGCGCGTACGATATTTATTCGCGGTTGTTGCGCGAACGCGTGGTGTTTCTGGTCGGGCCCGTGAATGAGGTAACCGCCAATGTCATCGTTGCGCAGTTGCTGTTTCTCGAATCCGACAATCCGGACAAGGATATTTCGTTTTATATCAATTCGCCGGGCGGGTCAGTGTCGGCGGGACTCGCGATATACGACACGATGCAGTTCATCAAACCGGATGTATCGACGTTATGCGTGGGCCAAGCCGCGAGCATGGGCGCATTGCTGCTCGCTGCGGGCGCGAAAGGCAAACGTTTCTGCCTGCCTAATTCGCGGGTGATGATTCACCAACCGATGGGCGGCTTTCAAGGGCAGGCGTCCGACATTGAAATCCACGCCAAGGAAATCCTGTTCTTAAAAGGTAAGTTGAACGAAATCATGGCCAAGCACACCGGCCGCAAAATCGAAACGGTCGAAAAAGATACCGACCGCGACAACTTTTTGTCCGCCGAGCAGGCAGTCGATTACGGTCTGGTCGATAAAGTGCTGGCCAATCGAACAGAATCCACGAAATAATGTCCTACACTACGGTCTCATAAGGAAAATATCGTATGTCAGACAAGATCGGCGGCGAAAAACTGCTTTATTGCTCCTTTTGCGGCAAGAGCCAGCACGAGGTGCGCAAGCTGATCGCGGGTCCGTCGGTATTTATTTGCGATGAGTGTATCGAGCTTTGCAACGACATCATTCGCGAAGAGACGCAGGGAGAGCACGGGCCCAAGGGCGCAAAATCGGACCTGCCGGTACCCCATGAAATACGCGAAATACTCAATCAATACGTGATCGGTCAGGAGCTCGCCAAAAAAATTCTGTCGGTCGCCGTGTACAACCACTACAAGCGGCTCAAGAACCTCAGCAAGAATGACGACGTCGAACTCGCGAAGAGCAACATCCTGCTGATCGGGCCGACCGGCTCCGGCAAGACGCTTCTTGCGCAAACGCTTGCGCGGCTATTGAATGTGCCGTTCGTGATGGCCGATGCGACGACGCTGACCGAGGCCGGTTATGTCGGCGAGGACGTCGAGAATATCATCCAAAAGTTGTTGCAAAAATGCGACTACGACGTCGAAAAAGCGCAGCGCGGCATCGTCTATATCGACGAAATCGACAAGATCTCGCGTAAATCCGACAACCCGTCGATTACGCGCGATGTGTCGGGCGAAGGCGTGCAGCAGGCACTCTTGAAACTGATCGAAGGGACGATTGCATCAGTGCCCCCGCAAGGCGGGCGCAAGCATCCGAATCAGGAATTTGTGCAGGTCGACACCACCAACATTTTGTTCATCTGTGGTGGCGCATTCGACGGTCTCGACAAAGTGATTCGCGCGCGCTCCGAAAAGGGCGGCATCGGTTTTGGCGCTGAAGTTCAGAGCCGCGATAATCGCAAGGATGCGACGAAGGTGTTGCGAAGCGTGCAGCCGGAAGACCTTATCAAATACGGGCTCATTCCGGAGTTCGTCGGCCGCCTTCCCGTGCTGGCGACGCTCGAGGAGCTCGACGAAGTCGCGTTGATCCAGATCCTGACTGAGCCGAAAAACGCATTGCTCAAACAGTATCAAAAAATGTTTGCGATGGAAGGCGTCGAACTCGAAGTGCGCGATGCGGCGTTAAAGGCTGTGTCACGCAAGGCGCTCGAGCGCAAAACAGGCGCGCGCGGTTTGCGCTCGATACTTGAGCAGACGTTGCTCGACACGATGTTCGATTTGCCTTCACTCGATAACGTTATCAAGGTCGTGGTCGACGAAGGCTCAATCGGCACGGATACGCGGCCGATTCTCATCTATTCCGACCAACCCAAGGTAGCGGGTTCGGTATAATTATTTCAAGTTACCTTCGCCGTGGGCCTGCAAGTGCCACGGCGAGGGCGTCGCAAAATGAATCGTCGGGAGCCCGTCCCACGCTCTGTTTTCTTCTTCCCCCATGTATCTACAACCAGGTAAACCTACATGTCCAATCCCGCTGACCGAGTGACGAATATGGTGCAATTGCCGCTTTTGCCCTTGCGTGACGTGGTGGTATTTCCGCACATGGTCATCCCGCTGTTTGTGGGTCGACCGAAATCCATCAAAGCGCTTGAGACCGCGATGGAAGCCGGCAAAAGTATCGTGTTGATCGCGCAGAAGTCCGCGGCGAAAGACGAGCCCGCGCCCGAAGATCTCTATTCGATCGGCACGGTCGCCAATATTCTGCAGATGTTAAAACTGCCCGATGGCACGGTCAAAGTGCTCGTCGAAGGCAACCAGCGCGCGCACATCAATCAGGTGCTCGATGCGACCAGCCATTTCACCGTCGAAGCAACGCCGATCGAAGCGGACAACGAGATTACGGCGGAGGTGGAAGCGATGCGCCGCACGCTGGTCGCGCAGTTCGACCAGTATGTGAAACTCAACAAAAAAATTCCGCCTGAAATTCTGACGTCGCTGTCCGGGATCGATGAGCCCGGCCGCCTCGCCGACACGATAGCCGCGCATCTGCCGCTTAAGCTCGAGCAAAAACAGGAAGTGCTCGAAATGTTCGGCGCCAAGAAGCGGCTCGAGCATCTGCTGACGCTGATCGAAGGCGAACTCGACATCCTGCAAGTCGAAAAGCGCATACGTGGTCGCGTTAAGCGCCAGATGGAGAAAAGCCAGCGCGAGTACTATCTGAACGAGCAGGTCAAAGCCATTCAGAAGGAATTAGGCGAACTCGAAGAGGGCGCCGATCTGGACGACATGGAAAAGCGCATTAAGTCGGCGCACATGCCGAAAGACGCGCGCAAGAAAGCCGAAACCGAATTCAAGAAGCTGCGCCTGATGTCGCCGATGTCAGCCGAGGCAACCGTCGTGCGCAACTATATCGACGCGATCGTGTCGCTGCCGTGGAAGAAAAAGAGCAAAATCAGCACCGATCTCGTCAAAGCCGAAGCGGTGCTGGACGAAGATCATTATGGCCTCGAGAAAGTCAAAGAGCGCATCGTCGAGTACCTCGCGGTGCAACAGCGCGTCGACAAAATGAAAGCGCCGATCCTGTGCCTCGTAGGCGCCCCGGGCGTTGGCAAAACATCGCTCGGTCAGTCGATCGCGCGCGCAACCAACCGGAAATTCGTCCGCATGTCGTTAGGTGGGGTACGCGACGAATCGGAGATTCGCGGCCATCGCCGTACCTATATTGGTTCGATGCCCGGTAAAATCCTGCAGAACATGACCAAGGTCGCCGTGCGCAATCCGCTGTTTCTGCTCGACGAAGTCGACAAAATGGGCATGGACTTCCGAGGTGACCCGGCGAGCGCGCTGCTCGAAGTGCTCGATCCGGAGCAGAACCATACGTTCGTCGATCACTACATCGAGGTGGAGTACGATCTCTCCGACGTAATGTTCGTCGCGACTGCAAATACGCTGAACATTCCGCCGGCGCTGCTCGACCGCATGGAAGTCATACGTTTGTCGGGTTACACGGAAGATGAAAAGGTGCATATCGCGATTCATCACCTGTTGCCGAAGCAGCTGAAGAATCACGGGTTGAAGCAGGATGAAATCACTGTATCCGAGAGCGCGGTTCGCGACATCATTCGCTACTACTCACGCGAAGCCGGCGTGCGTAGCGTGGAGCGCGAGGTATCGAAGATCTGCCGCAAGGTGGTCAAAATGCTGGTCGTTCGCAAGGGTGAAGTTGCGCTCAAAAAGGTTGCCGTCAATGCGCGCAATCTCGACAAATTCCTGGGCGTGCGCCGCTACACGTTCGGACTAGCCGAGAAAAACAATCAAGTCGGTCAGGTAACGGGACTCGCATGGACCGAGGTCGGCGGAGAATTGCTGACGATAGAAAGCGCAGTGATGCCCGGCAAAGGCAAGACGATTACGACCGGTAAACTCGGCGAAGTGATGCAGGAATCCATCCAGGCCGCGCTTTCCGTCGTGCGCAGTCGCTCGCGCAAGCTCGGCATCAACGAGGATTTTTATCAGAAGAACGATATTCATATTCATTTGCCCGAAGGCGCGACTCCGAAAGATGGGCCGAGTGCAGGCATCGGCATCTGCACCGCGATGGTTTCGGTGTTCACCGGAATTCCCGTTCGCGCGGATGTGGCGATGACGGGCGAGATCACGCTGCGCGGCGAAGTTCTGCCGATCGGCGGCCTCAAAGAGAAACTGCTGGCGGCGCATCGCGGCGGCATCAAGGTCGTGCTGATTCCGCAGGAGAACGTTAAAGATCTGGCGGAAATACCTGACAACGTTAAGAACCGGCTCGATATACAACCGGTGAAATGGATCGATCAGGTGCTTGAGTTGGCGCTCGAGCGCAAACCCGAACCGCTGCCGGAGAAGACGGAGGTTGCGCCGGTGCCCGCTGTCGATCAAACACCTGCACTTGCTATCAAGCACTGATCCGGACAGCAAGAAATTTTACAGAAATAACCGTGTGACAATTTATACACGGCGCGCGCGACGAATGCGGTGATTTGCTGCGATTCGCTTGACACCGCGTTTTGGCGCTTGTTATAAATCAATTGCAGAAACCCGGCCCGGCACAGCGTCCATCGTGTGCCGGGCTTTTACTCCGACCGGCGGCTTTTCAGTTTAGTGTGATGCAAATTTTTAAAGGGGATTTACGTGAATAAATCCGAGTTGATTGAGTCCATCGCGAAATCTGCCGATATTTCCAAGGCGTCCGCGGAGAAGGCGCTCGATGGCGCGTTGGGTGCGATTAAGGGTGCTTTGAAGAAAGGCTCCAGTGTCACCTTGGTGGGTTTCGGCACTTTCAAGGTCGGCAAACGCGCGGCGCGCACCGGCCGCAATCCGCGGACCGGCGAGGCGATCAAGATCAAGGCAGCGCACGTTCCCAAGTTCAGTGCTGGCAAGGCATTCAAAGATGCAGTAAACTAGAGCCAATTCAGCGGTCAATAGCTGCCGTTTTTCGCGTTGGTTTCACGCTTACACATTGGGGTAGATGCGCGATGCGTATCTACCCCAAATTCGTCTAGCAAGCGGTTTGCGTTTTCGGGTGCTTAGCTCAGTTGGTAGAGCGTCGCCCTTACA
>JANXRI010000356.1 GCA_025353085.1 Betaproteobacteria bacterium | reverse complement strand
CCACCCCGAATGAAGCGGGAAATACAAACCGAGCTTGATCCCCGGCTCGCCAAGCGCCGCGGCGTACCGCGCGAGCTGCGCTTTATAGCGCACGCGCTCCTGATCGAGAAACGCTTCGAGATTCGCGCCCTCGTGGCTGCTGGTCTTGTAGTCGGCGATCCAGCGCACGCCCTCTTCATCGCGGAACACGCGGTCCATCACGTAACTGTGCAGCACGTTGCCGACCACGCGCCGCACGCGATACTCGCTGCGCGCGTCCTTGCGCGGACCGAGCAGCCAACGGCCGCGCTCGTCATCAAACGTTTGCGTGAGCGCGCGCACGACACGCGCGGCGGCATCTTTGCAGTCGGCCGGCCGCACGCCGCGGCGTTCGAGTTCGCGCGCGATCCGCGATCGCATCGATTCGATGCGGGCCGGTGTCCAGCCGTCAAGTGCGTCGTCCGCCAGACGCTGCAACCAGCGGTGCACCACTGAGCCGACATGACGCGCGGTTTCGCCGGCCCATGAAAACTCAATCACCTCGTTGTCATGTTCGTCGGCCGGCGGCGTCTGCCACTGAGCGGCTGCCGGCAGCGCAGGAAACTCGATTGCCGAAGTGAAACGCGTCAACATTTGCGGCGGCATCGGCAGATTCTCACCCGCCGCTGGCACAGTCGATCCTTGAGGCGCATACGCGGCGGCGACCGCCCACGCTTTGCCGAGCAACGTTCGCCTCGCCGGCTTTCTGGCGGCGCCGGCTTTATCGCATTTCGTGCAGCCCAATAAATGCAGGCGCGAAGCTGCGCGCGTCGCTGCCACATAAAACAAACGGCCCGCTTCGATGTCCTCCGCTTCACGCTCGAGATTGCGCACGTACTCGTACGCGGCATCCTTGGCGGCGCCCGCTTCGCGAATCGGCGCGAGCAACAGGGTGTCATCGACGAGCACTTTCCAGATGATCAACGGCGGCTCACTGGTGCGCTGCGTGCGATCGAGTCCCGGCATGATGACGGTATCGAACTCAAGACCTTTTGCCTTGTGCACCGTCATGATTTCGATCGCATCGCTGCCGGCTTCAGTGTCTGGCAACGCGTACAACTCAGAGAGCCTCGCTTCGAGCGCGCCGTGGTCGGGGAGATCACCCGCTTCATCCTGCGCTGCAAGCTCATCCAGAAATATTTCCGCGTCCTCCAATGCGGTTGCATCTTCACAGCACGCGGGTCCGCCCAATGCAAGCCACACACCTTCGACGCGATCACGCAGGTTGCCGCGTAAGCGCTGTTCGATTGCGAGCTTAAGCACGCTGCGAACTTTTTTAAGTCGGGTTTGAGCGTCGGCGTCGAGCTGCGCGACACGCGCTTCATCGTGCATCGCTTCCCAGATTGATTCGCGCGCGGTTTCAGCGATCCCGGCCAGTTGCTTCGGCGTAAGCCCGCACCACGGCGCGCGCAACACCGCGAGCCAGGCGGCGCGATCGGCCGGATGCGCAAGCGCGCGCGTCAACGCGTAAATATCCTGCACGACCTGTTTTTCGCCGAGCCGCTCGATTTCAACCGCGCGAAAACGCAAGCCGGCTTCTTTGAGCGCTGGCACGATGTGATCAAGGTGGCCGCGGTTACGCACGAGGATGGCAACCGAGCCCGCCGGCGTGGCGACGCGTGCGGCGCGCGCAAGTTCGACGACGCGCCGCGCTTCATCGACGCGCGTATCGAATAAATGCCAGCGCACCGCGTCCCCGTCGTGCGCCCGGTGATAGGCGACTGACGGGGAGTACGGCACCGCGCCCGACGTCTTGTCCTCCGCACCGGGCAGCACGTGCGGGAATGTCGCATTGACCCAGTCAACGATGCCGGCCTGCGAACGAAAATTAGTAGTGAGGCGCAGCGGCTCAAGCGTCACCCCGCCCAGGCCCGTGTGCCGCGCCTCTAAAAAGAGCGCGACCTCGGCTTCGCGAAACCGATAGATCGACTGCATCGGATCGCCGACCGCGAAGACCGTGCGTCCATCGTCACTTTGCCAGCCGGCAGTCAGGCGCTCAAGCAGTTCCCATTGGCTTGTCGAGGTATCCTGAAACTCATCGACGAGAATATGTTTGATGCGCACATCGAGCGACAACAGCAGATCGGTCGGCGCATCCGCTTCTCCAAGCGCGCGCACCGCACCCTGCGCGATTTCGGTGAAATCGGCCTGGCCGCGTTCTGCGAACACAAGCAACAGTTCGGCCGCCGCGCGCGGCAACAGTTCGAGCATCGCGCTTAATGTCGCCCACTGGGTTTCGGTATAGGTCGCGGAAGGCAGGTTGAACAATGCGGCGAGCGCTAAACGCAGCGGCTCATTGCCGTCGAGCGACTGCGCGACCGCATGGCGTTTGCGCCATGTTCCTTTCAGCGTCAGGACGTCGAGCGCGAATTGCTCGCACGCTTCAGGGTGCAATTCGCACGCGTGCGCCAGCAGTCGCTCCCGCTCGGACGCAAAGGCCGCTTCGAGTTCAGCCCGCGACGGTGCGCGGCCCGTCTTGCGCAACCATTGATCGCGCCGCGCCAGCATCGCAGCGAGCAGTCCGCGCGCGGCCTCAAGATTATTATCGAGATGCGCGAGCAATCGTTCAGCATTCGGATTGGCGGGCTCAAGCGCGAGCGCACGGCGGGCTGCATCCTGATACAGCTCGCGTGCATCGTCGACGATTTCCGGCTGCGCGCCGAAGCGCGCGAGCACCGGCATCTGGCGCGTGAGCGACGCGCACAGCGCATCTATGGTCTGCACGCGCAGGCGCGGCGCAATATCCGCGATTGCATCTGGCGCGAGCACCGTCGGCAAACCGTCAAGCACCCGCCGCTTCATTTCCGCGGCAGCTTTGCGCGTGAAGGTGATGGCTAAAATTTCTTCCGGGCGCTCGACTGTCTTTAAAAGCTGCAGGTAACGGCGCACGAGAAGCTCGGTCTTGCCCGAGCCGGCCGGCGCCTGTACGATGAACGAGCAGCGCGGGTCAAGCGCGCGCTCACGTTCGCGTGCGTCGGCAATTGGCGGTTGCGCAATCTTGTCCGCGCTCATTCGTCCGCTTTCATGTCTTCAATGTCGTCTTCGTCGTCGAGTGCGGCAATGCGCTCATGCACGCGGCACAGCGGCTGCAGATCGCAGTGCCGGCATGTCGTGAGCCCGCGCTTCGGATCCACGCGCGCGACCCCGTCCGCAAACTCACGGCCGAGCAACTGAAGTTCACGCCGCCAAGTTTCAAGCAACGCCTGCCACGGCTCGGCGGGCTTCACCTTGGGCAGCATGGCCTTCTCGCGAGACAAGCCCATGAAGCGCATCTCACCGGCTTTGATACGCGCGAACACTACCGCGGCGACGTCTTCTTTCGCCGCAATCGCATACAACGGAAGCTGGGGATCGTCCGGCCGCTCGCCGAGCCAGTCGTTGGGTGTCGCGCGCCCGGTCTTGTAGTCGATCAATACATGGCCGCCGGGCGCCGGGTCGCCCACCCAGTCCATGCGATCGATGCGGCCCGAAAACGCAAGCCCCGCGACTTCGAGCGTGCGCTTTTCTTCACGCGCGACCACTTCGAATTCGCCGCGCGCGCGCTCGACTACAAGCCACTCGTGCGCAAGCCGCGCGAGGCGTTCGCGTTCAAGCTCCGCGAGTCGCCCATCGAGGGCGCCCGGACGTTGCGCGCGTACTTTGGCGACGGCCGCCGCGGCGGCGTTTTCGATCGCCGCGGTAAGTTCGTGTTCGGGCAACGCGTCGAGCCGCGACTTGGTGCGCAACGTTCCCCACAAATGCGCCATCAAAGCATGCAGCAGATTGCCGCGATCGCGCGCATCGAGTCCGTCGACAGGTGTCGCGAGGCTTTCAGCGCCTAATCGATGCCGTGCAAAGGCGCGGAATGGACACGCCGCCTGGTCAGCCAGTACACGTGTGCCGCCGCGCACATCTTTAAGCGCATAAGCCGGCGCAATTCCATCGGGGATTTTTTCGAGCGCGCGGGCGCGATGCAGAAGATCGCGGTAATTTGCATATTCGTGCAGTTCTATTTCGCCATGCGCGACGCCTGCAATGAGCGCGCTCGGCAACAGCTCGCGATCTTTCTCGCGCAGCGCATGCGACACGACTACTTCGGATGCCGCGCATAGCCAGTCGGCCGTGATGCGCCTATCCAATGCAAGCGCGGTATCCGCCGCAGCTTCCGGTATGCCGGCTTTTTTCTGCAGCGCGACCGGGATGAACGGGTTCGGCCGCGCGGGCAACGGCCATGCGTCGTCGGTAAGGCCGCTAATCCACAGGTGATCGAACTCGAGACCCGCAGATTCGAGTATGCCCAGCACCTGCACAGGTGCCGTCTCGGACTCAGGTTGAAACAAGGTGTCGGTGGCGAGCCGCCGCAGGCGCTGCAGCGCCTGCGCGCAACTCAAGCGCGGCACCACGCGTTCGAGCAGCGCGAATTCACCCAGCACTTCATACCATTTCACGCGCGTCTGGAATTCGCTGGAATCGAGCGCGCGCGCGCCCGGAAATGCCGCCGCTTCGAGCACTTGCGAAAAAT
>JANXRI010000347.1 GCA_025353085.1 Betaproteobacteria bacterium | reverse complement strand
TGCCTGGCGTCAACGTCGTCGCCGATCTCGATGATTGCCGGCGCACGCCGCTGCCGTTTCCTGATAATTCGATCGACGAATTTTATTGCAGCCACGTACTCGAGCATCTGCGCGACGCACTCGGCTTCATGCAGGAGTTGCACCGCATCGCCAAGCCCGGCGCGGTGGCGGTCATCCGCGTGCCTTACGGCTCGAGCGACGACGCCGATGAAGATCCGACGCATGTGCGGCGGCTC
The DNA here is from genome assembly GCA_025353085.1 of Betaproteobacteria bacterium. Lineage (GTDB taxonomy): Bacteria > Pseudomonadota > Gammaproteobacteria > Burkholderiales > SG8-41 > PALSA-1004. Next base: position 3,328 of record JANXRI010000347.1, on the reverse strand, counting down.
TTCCTCTACTCGTTTTCGTATTTTTCCCAGCGCGGTTACTGGTACGCCGACTATGGCTATCGCGGCGACTGGGAAACCGACAACATCGTATTGACGGTCGATGCGCAGCGCCATGCCGGCAAAACGTTCGACCACTTGTACGAAGAACTGAGGTCTCAACGCAACGTGGTGCTCGAGATGATTACCACACTCAAGGCGGTCAAGCCGGTGCGCGCGCGCGGCTTGCGCGACAAATCGAGCAACATGCGGGTCGAGTTCAAACACATTCAGGCCGGCTGAGCGCAATGCCAGAATTTCGTTCCAGGTTAAACATCGCCAGCGACGAGTTCAAGTCGGCCGCCGCGCTGATGCGCAGTCAGGTCGATGAACTGACGCGCAAACTCGCACTGGTGAGTCAGGGCGGTGATGGTGCTTCGCGCGAACGCCACCTCGCGCGCGGCAAACTGCTGGCGCGCGACCGCATCAAGGCCTTGCTCGATCCCGCTTCGCCGTGGCTTGAACTCTCGCCGCTCGCCGCATTGGACGTTTACGACAATGCGGTGCCCACCGCCGGCATCGTGACCGGTATCGGCCGCGTGATGGGCCGCGAATGCGTGGTCATCGCCAACGATGCGACCGTTAAAGGCGGCACCTACTTTCCGCTGACCGTCAAAAAACATTTGCGCGCGCAGGAAATCGCGCAGGCCAACCGCCTGCCGTGCATCTATCTCGTCGATTCGGGCGGCGCGCATCTGCCAAGTCAGGACGAAGTGTTTCCCGATCGCGACCACTTCGGGCGCATCTTCTTCAATCAGGCGAACATGTCGGCGCTCGGCATTGCGCAGGTTGCGGTGGTGATGGGCTCGTGCACAGCGGGCGGCGCGTATGTTCCCGCGATGTCGGATGAAACGATCATCGTCAAAAACCAGGGCACCATATTCCTGGCCGGGCCGCCGCTGGTCAAGGCGGCAACCGGCGAAGTCGTCACCGCGGAGGAATTGGGCGGCGGCGACGTACATACGAAGACGTCGGGCGTCGCCGACCATCTCGCCGACAATGACGCCCATGCGCTTGAGATCGCGCGCCGCGCGATCGGCCATCTGAATCTTGTCAAGACGACGGCGCTCGACATGCGCGAGCCGCGGGCGCCGGCGCTCGATCCCGCTGAAATTTTTGGCGTTATTCCAGTGAATCCGCGGGAGCAATTCGACGTGCGCGAAATCATCGCGCGACTCGTCGATGGTTCCGAATTCGACGAATTCAAAGCGCGTTACGGCGCGACGCTCGTCACGGCGTTCGCGCATATCGCCGGTTATCCGGTCGGCATCGTCGCCAACAACGGCATCCTGTTTTCCGAATCGGCGCTCAAAGGCACGCATTTCATCCAGCTCTGCAGCCAGCGCGGCATCCCGCTCGTGTTTCTGCAGAATATCAACGGCTTCATGGTCGGCAAAAAATATGAGGCGGGCGGCATCGCCAAGGACGGCGCCAAAATGGTTGCTGCGGTCGCGTGCGCGCGGGTGCCAAAATTTACCGTGATCATCGGCGGCAGTTTCGGCGCCGGCAATTACGGCATGTGCGGCCGCGCGTTCGACCCGCGCTTTATCTGGATGTGGCCGAATGCGCGGATTGCCGTGATGGGTGGCGAACAGGCCGCCAATGTGCTCGCGCAGGTCAAGCGGGACGCGCTCGAAAAAAACGGTCAGGCATGGAGCGCGGATGATGAGGCCGCATTCAAGGCGCCGATACTCGAACAGTACGCGCGGCAAGGCAGCGCGTACTATGCGAGCGCGCGGCTATGGGATGACGGCGTGATCGATCCGCTCGCGACGCGCGACGTGTTGACGCTCGGGCTGTCGGCCGCGCTCAATGCACCGATTGAAAAAACCACGTTCGGCGTGTTTCGCATGTGATGGCGGCGGCAGGCCGCAATACGCTGCGCGTATAATTCGGTGCTTTCGGCGCGCGCACGCGTGCCCACTGGAACCCTTCATGACCCAAAAAGTACTGACCCAGATCGACGCGAACGGCAACGCGACGATTGCTTTAAATCGTCCCGAGGTGCACAACGCGTTCGATCCGGAAATGGGCGTACAGCTCATTGGCGAATTAAAAAAACTCGAAGCGGATTCGACAGTACGCGCGGTGGTTTTGATGGGTCAGGGTAAAAGCTTCTCGGCGGGCGCCGACATCGAGCACATGAAAAAAAGTGCCAGGTTCAGCCAGGCGCAAAACCGCAAGGCAGCGCTGGCATCGGCGCAGATTTTTCATACGCTGTATACGTTAAAGAAGCCGACGATCGCGCGCGTGCACGGCGCGGTGCGCGGCGGCGGCGTCGGCCTGGTCGCCGCGTGCGATATCGCGATCGGTTCGCGCGATGCGACGTTCCGGCTGTCCGAAGTGCGACTCGGCATTGTGCCGGCGATGATCAGCCCGTACGTGGTGGCAGCGATCGGCGAGCGCCACGCGCGGCGCTATTTCATTTCGGGCGAAGAATTCGATGCGGCTGAAGCGTTCCGCATCGGGCTCCTGCACGATATCGTCGAGCTTGAACATTTGAACACGCGCATCGGTGAAATGCTGTCGCAGCTGTATTGCGGCGGCCCGCAGGCGATCCTCGCCGCGAAAAACCAGGTGAGCCGCGTGGCAAATGCAGTTATCACCGCTGCGGTGGTCAGCGATACCGCGAATACGATCGCCGACATCCGCGCCACGGCCGAAGCGCAGGAAGGGCTGTCGGCTTTCCTTGAGAAGCGCAAGGCCGCATGGATAGAGCCTGCGCCGAAAAAGAAATCGAAGAAGCGCTAAAACGTTTTCACTAAAGATAGAGGCCTCGAATGGCATTGCCGAAAAAAGTCAAAATGGTCGAAGTCGGCCCGCGCGACGGCTTGCAGAACGAAGCGCAGAACGTGCCGACCGCGATCAAAATTGAACTGATCGACCGCCTGACCGACGCCGGCTTGCCGGTCATCGAGGCGACCGCTTTCGTATCGCCGAAATGGGTGCCGCAAATGGCCGACAATGCCGCGGTGATGGCCGGCATCCGGCGCAAGCCCGGCGTTGATTACCCGGTCCTGGTGCCGAATCGCCAGGGACTCGACGCCGCGATCGCCGCCGGCTGAGATGAAGTCGTCGTGTTCGCCGCCGCAACCGAGTCATTCTCGAAACGCAATACTAACTGCAGCATAGACGAAGGGCTCGCGCGTTTTTCCGAAGTCTGCGCCGAGGCGATCGCGCGCGGCCTGCGCGTGCGCGGCGATGTATCGGTGTGCCTCGGCTGCCCGTACGAAGGCGAAGTAAAGCCTGCGCAGGTCACGCGCGTCGCCCGCGCGCTCTATGCGATGGGCTG
>JANXRI010000342.1 GCA_025353085.1 Betaproteobacteria bacterium | reverse complement strand
ATTTCGGATGTCTCGGTGTTTTCAGTGTCGAAATTGATGCGACTGTTGAGCGCAAAATCTTCACCACTATATTTTTTGATCGTCGTGCCGGCTTCGCGTCCAGTCGCCAATCTCCGTGCATTAATTGATCTCGCGAAATCAAAACCGCAATATGTGATTTACGGTTCGTCCGGACAGGGCACAAGCGGACATCTTGCTATGGAATTATTGAGCCTCATAGAATCATTCAATTTGTATGCCGCTGGATTTAATGACCTCCGCCCATTTATCAAGTTCAGCCAAAAAGAATTGCGTGAACTGTGCCGGAGAAGTTCCGAGCGTTTCAATCCCGAAGGAAGTAAAGCGCGTACGTACATCGCTAGTCGCAACAACGCGCGCAACATCTGCACTTATTTTGTCGATAATTGCAGACGATGTTCCTGCAGGCGCGAATATTCCGTTCCAAAGGCTATAGTCGTAGCCGGCAACTCCTCCTTCCTGTAGCGTTGGAATGTCCGGCGCCGCGGTACTGCGTTTAGCGGTGGTAACGGCAATTGCACGAACTTTTCCTGCTCTGGCTTGTGGCAAGCCGGTGGGCATACCTGCAAAGTACAGCGCAACCTGTCCTGAGATGACATCAGTTAGAGCTTGGGGGCCACCTCTGTTAGGAACGTGCGTCATCTTGATCTTGGCCATGTATGCAAAGAGTTCAGTGGCCATGTGATCCGAATTGCCGACGCCTGCTGACGAATATAGAAGCGGTTCTGGCTTGGGAGAGGAAGGTCAAAGGTCATCGTAAGCCGCAGAAGGGTGCGAGTTTGGCTAACAGCAACGACGCGAATTACCGCGCCGCCCGCGCTCGTTCCCATTGACACCTTCGAAGTCTGCTTTTATAAAGGATGCGCAAATCCGCGATTCCTGAAGCTTTCCCTATGAAGTTATTCGTTGCCTTACTCGAGACTCTGCTCGCGGCATTTCCGGGCTTCGCCCAAGCGCAGGAGTCGTTTCCCAGCCGGCCGATCCGCATCATCATTCCTTTCACGCCGGGCGGAACGAATGACATTTTGGCACGCTTTCTCGCGCCGAAACTGGCAGAGAACTTGGGGCAAAACGTGATTGTGGACAACCGGCCGGGCGGCAATACGGTGATCGCATCGCAAGTGCTGCTCGCCTCGAACAAGGATGGGCACACGCTAATGCTGCCGGGAAATTCACACGTGCTAGTGCCATACCTCTCAAAAGCGCCGCTGCCCTTCGATTCGCTCAAAGATTTCGCGCCGGTTGCGAGCCTCGCTCGCACGGGATTGTTCCTCGTCGTGCATCCAGCGCTGCCCACAAAAAATCTGCAGGAATTCATTGCGCTTGCAAAATCCGCACCCGGCGCCCTTAACAGCGCGGCGCCGGGTGGATCGATCAACCAACTCGCGACCGAGATGTTCAACAGTGTTGCCGGAGTAAAGGTCGTGCATATTCCCTACAAAGGCTCGGCGCCGGCTATGGCGGACGTGATGTCGGGACAGGCGCAGTTGTCGTTCCAAACGCCGGCGACAGTATTGGGCAATGTGCGTGCGGGCAAGTTGAGGGCGCTCGCGATATCGGGCGAGACGCCGTTCAACGATCCCAAGGTGCCGACATTCAGGCAAGCCGGGTTACCCGCGTTCGACGTCAGTTTATGGTTCGGTTTGCTTGCGCCAGCGGGCACGCCTAGCGCCAACATCGAGCGAATTAACGTAGAAGTGTCCAAGGTGATAGCGTCACCGGAATTCCGCAGTAAAATCGCGGCGCAGGGACTCGAGGTATTAATGTCCTCGCCCGAGCAATATGGAACACTGCTTAAAAATGAATACGAGAAGATCGGCCGCATCGTGAAATCTGCCGGAATCACCCCAGAATGAGCAGAAAAAAGAACATCGCGAATGTCGCGCGTCTCAACGCGCTGATGGACGAAGCGGGGCTTGATGCGCTGGTGTTGCGTTCGGGGCAAAACTTCACTTATCTTTCCGGCGTCGTGTATCCGGGTACGCTGCAACGTCACGTTGATCTGACCGACTCGACGAGGCCCGTAATGCTCGTGTGGCCGCGCAATGGCAAGCCTGTGATCGTGGCCAACAAAATCGCCGCCGGGCTCGCGGAGCGCGATTCATGGGTCGAACGCGTGGTGCTCTACGAAGCGTACGTCGATTCGGCGTGGGCGAAGTTAGTTGACGTGCTCAATGAATCCGGCCTTGCAGCGAGCAAGGTCGGCTTCGAGAAAGATTACTTTAGCGTCGCGCACTGGGAAGAAATCCGCAAGGGCGCGCCCAAGCTGCAAATGTTCGAATGTACGGCATTGATGGACCGCGTGCGCTGGATCAAGACGGACGACGAAGTCGCGCTCATTCGCCGCGCGGCCGATCTTCTGGACGACGCTTACCTTGAAGCGTTCAGACGCATCAAGCCTGGCGACACCGAGCGTAAAGTGCACGCGGACATCATGGGCACCTGTTTGCGGCTCGGTTTCGAATGGGCGCATGGCATATTTAACACTTTCAAGAACGCGGTGCCGTACGCCGGCGAGAGCGACGTCGTCATTGAGATGGGCGACGCGATCCGCACTGATTACGTGGCCTATCTGCAGAGCTATCCAGGCCATCAGTCGCGCACCGTGATCGTGGGCCCGCCATCGGCCGCACAGCGGCGCGACTACGCGATTAACATCGAAATTCATCGCAAAACGCTCGACCGCTGTCGTGTTGGCGCGAACGGGCACGACCTGTGGCAGGCTACGATGAGCGATTTCAAGAAAGCCGGCTGGCGCGACAACCACATGCTGATCGGTCACAGCGTCGGGCCATGGTGGCACCAGCAGGAGCCCATCCTGCGACGGAAGGGCGAGCACGTGCTGGAGGCGGGCATGGTGCTCGCCCTTGAGCCGCACGTTAATTTTTGGCACGTGCAGGATATGGTTCTGGTGACTGAGGGTGCGCCGGTACTGCTAAGCGCAAAATTTAATACGGACGAGCCGTTTGTGGCCGGCTGAGTAAATAAAAAAGCTCGTAAGGGCATAAAGCGTAAGGCCATTCCGATTGGACCTACACGGGAGGATTTTGATGCCGCAATTCAAAAAGCAACGAAGCTCGCTAAGAGTAAAAAGGCTGCTGGACTTCTCGGCTAGTGTAAGTGAGCTTATAAATCCATTCACGACGGATTTTCACGGACCCACCAGGTTCGATACTTTGAATGGCCCGTTTTAAGGCCGTCGCCACTAAGGGGCAGCATGCAACTCACCATGTGACCTTGGCGGCGATTAGCTAGCTATCAAAAAAATCATTCTGCCTTCACATTGGCGCGGCGAGCGATCTCCGCCCACTTGGTGATTTCGGCGTTTACAAATTGCGTCCATTCTTTCGGACCGCGCGCATCGACCACTG
>JANXRI010000330.1 GCA_025353085.1 Betaproteobacteria bacterium | reverse complement strand
TAATCTTATCGGTTCGGCGCGCGGATACATCGACAGCGATCAGGGTGGCGCGTTGACAGAAAGCCTTAGGCGCCATCCCTACAGCGTGGTGCTGCTGGACGAAATCGAGAAGGCACACCCGGATGTGATGAACATTTTTCTGGGTGTGTTCGACGAAGGACGGATTACCGACAACAGGGGACGTCTGATCGATTGCTCGAACGCACTCTTCGTCATGACTTCGAACCTCGGGGCCGGTGAGGTGGACTTCCGCACGGCGGATACCGACGAGTTGCGTGCGTTGGCCGAGCGCTTTATGCGCCGGGAGTTGGTAAACCGTATCAGCGGCGTCATTGGCTTTCGGCCGCTCGACGGCCAACACCTCGCGAAGATTCTCGACCAAATCCTCGCTGAGAAGACGCGATTGTTCGAGACTGAGAAGGGTCTGTCTATCGAAGTCGATCAGCTCGCGAGAAGCGCTTTGCTTGATCGTGGTTACAGCCCAGAACTGGGCGCGCGGCCACTTGAACGTGCAGTCGATGAGTGGGTGGTTCAGCCGCTGGTCGATGCATGGTTCGCGAATCAGCTAAAAACCGGGCGGGTTCAATTTACTGTGGCGGCGCCGGAACAGTCTTCGTCGCGCGATCTTCCCGATAACGTCACCGTGCTTGGCGGCGCGCGTGGCATTGCGGGTAGCCGGGGTGCCTCGTCGAGCGCCACCACGATTACGTTTTCGCAGGAATAACAGGCGGAGATTTGTAAGATGGCGCAGACATTGACGCTGACCTTCATGAGCGGATCACGTGACGGCGAGGTAGTTCAGCTCGAAACCGCTGGATCGCCGCCGTCCGTTTCGATCGGACGGGATGCGCCTTGCGAGTTGATGATATCCGATGACCCCGATCTCTCACGCCGCCATGCTCGACTCTTCTGGAACGGCTCATCCTGGATGCTGGAAGACTTGGGCAGCAGCAATGGAACTTTCATCGGCGAGTTTAAAAGCGCACGTAGACTGTCAGGAACTGGCTCGATCAAGGATGGCGAAATATTTCGCGTGGGCCTTACGCGCTTGCGCGTAAGCGGCGCCAAGAATGAACAGCTTGCGACCGGTGCGGCAGCGGCGATCGCGACGCGCTCCTGATCCGTTTCGTCGCGACGCGTTCAGGCCGCCGGCAAGTAGTCGATAGGACGGCGCTGTCAGCGCGCCTCGCAACTGAGTTATTGGCGGTTCGATATGTGCCTTGACGTCAATCCTGAATGTGACTACAGTAATTACATTCAATACCTGACAAGGTTGAGGCTCATGGAAAAAACATCCCGCACGATCGAGCTCAAGGTTGTGCCTATCGGCAATTCGCGCGGCGTGCGGCTGCCGAAAGCGGTGCTCGACAAATACGCCATCAAGGGCGAGCTGGTACTCGAAGAGCGCACGGAGGGGCTGCTGTTGCGCAACAAGCCCGACAAACGCCTGACTTGGGAGGATACCTTCAAGGAGATGGCGAAAGAACGCGAGGACTGGAGCGATCTCGACGCGACCCTGGCCGACGGTCTCGATCAAGCAGGCAAGTGGTGAGCCGCGAGATCGAACGCTACGGCATCTACTTCGCGAATCTCGATCCGACCCGCGGCAGCGAGATCGCCAAGACCCGGCCGGTCGTCATCGTCAGCCGGGACGAAATGAACCGTTTTCTGGATACCGTGGTCGTCTGCCCGTTGACAACGAAGCTACATCCACGCTGGCGCGCCCGAATTCAATGTTTGTGCGGCGGACGCAAAGCTGAAATCGCAATCGATCAGATCCGCACCGTCAGCAAAGAGCGGCTGGGCAAGAAACTGGCGCAACTCGACGCGCCGGTTGCCGCGCAACTGCGGCGCCTGATCACCGAGATGTACGGCGACGACCGCTAATTTGCGTTGACCGACGTCCAATAAAAAAGCCGGCGCAATGCCGGCTTGCGCATCGCCCACTATCTCGCTGATATCGGCCACCGTAAATTCGCAATGATTCCCGGAGTTATCTCCGGCAACGATCGCCGCGTTCACGCGAGTGACTTGCGGCCTTTCGCAATCGCAGCTTTGACGCGCGCAGGCGCCGTGCCGCCGAGATGGCTGCGCGCGCTGAGCGCGCCTTCGAGCGTGAGCGCGGCAAACACATCGATGTCGATCAGCGTCGAGAATTGCTGCAATTCAGACAATGGCAGCACGGCGAGATCACAGCCGCGCTGTTCGGCAAACCGCACGGCCTGCGCGACCGCTTCATGCGCTTCCCGAAACGGCAGCCCTTTCTTGACGAGGTAATCGGCGAGATCGGTAGCCGTCGCATAACCTTCGAGCGCTGCCTTGCGCATGGCGTCCGCATTCACTTTGATCCCGCCCAACATCTGGCCGAATACCTGGAGGCTGGCTGTGAGCGTATCGACGGTGTCGAACAACGGTTCCTTGTCTTCCTGATTATCTTTGTTGTACGCGAGCGGCTGGCCTTTCATGAGGGTCAGCAGCGCGACCAGATGGCCGTTCACGCGGCCGGTTTTGCCGCGGATCAACTCGGGCACATCCGGGTTTTTTTTCTGCGGCATGATCGACGAGCCGGTGCAAAAACGATCGGCGAGATCGACGAACGCGAAGCGCGGATTCATCCAGACGATGATTTCTTCGCAAAAACGCGACAGATGCGTCATACAGAGCGCGCCCGCGGCACAGAATTCAATCGCAAAATCGCGATCGGACACCGCATCAAGCGAGTTTTCGCACAGGGCATCGAACCCGAGCTCTTTGGCGACGTGCAAGCGGTCGATCGCAAACGTCGTGCCTGCGAGCGCCGCGCTCCCCAGCGGCAGGCGGTTCACGCGCTTGCGGCAATCGACGAGCCGCTGCGCATCGCGGCTGAGCATTTCGAAGTACGCCATCAGGTGGTGCGCGTACGACACCGGCTGCGCGACCTGCATATGGGTGAACCCGGGCATGATCGTGTCGGTGTGCCTGGCAGCCAGATCGAGCAAGGCACGCTGCGCGGTGCGGATCAAACCCAGGATTTGGTCGAT